>NZ_CP073588.1:2724545-3027272 GCF_021560015.1 Shewanella vesiculosa
ATTCTACCCAAATAGTTGGGCTGCCTCGGGCAGGAGAATCGTACCAATAACAATGAGTATAACCATTTATTCTAAGATGCGAATCAAGCCAAAAACCATAAACACTGCAAGTTATAACCCAAGAAACTAATCCGATCCCGCCAGCTTTAACCAGCCAAATTTGCGCTTTAATGGTCAATTTATTAACTAACCTTAAGTACATTAAATAAGAAAAAAATAATAAAAAAGGGTACCAACCAAAATGCACCGATAGCAAAACTTCTATGCCCCACATAAATAGCATTTTTGCTAATCTGTTCTAAAATACTATATTCTTCTATGAATCCTAAAAAAGTACCATAAATACCTAAAAAGCATAAAAACATTAAGAATATAGCTAAAACTTTATGTCTTTTTTTATCACTATACTCATCGTGAATAATATCTGGTTTTTGACTCATCTTAAGCTCCCATGGAAATAAGGGACCCCAAATAACTTATATATAAAAAACGAATAGGGTCATGGTTATAATCATCGATTAAACGATTAGTCTCAACATCGAACTTATTCCCACTTTCAACAAGGTTTTTCTCAGCTAAAAGCAATGATTGACTGATTTTATCTGACCAATAATTAGTATCAATAAATATACTCGTTACGAAAGCAAGAGCGACACCTACGACTACAATTACCAGCATTGAACCAATAGTTAATGTAGCTGCTGTACCCGTAATACCTATAGCGGCCCAGGTAATCAATGAACTGGCAGAGACAATTGCAATATCAACGGCCATCCCACCAACAAAATGATGCCAGGTTTTCGTATCATTCATCATTTGCTCTAAAGAATAAAATGCACCAGAAATCAGTATGGTAAGAATACTGCCTTTGGTTATTGATTTTAAAGCACCCAATTTACCAATACCTAATGAGACTACTTTAGGATTATTAGCTAAATAACGAGTACCTGTTAAATCCCTTCTTAGACGGGCATACCCTTGAAAAACAATGTAAGGCTGACCTGAATATGTTACCGTTTTAAAAGTACTGAAGGCACTCCCACCTCTTTTCATCTCAATAGCTAGAGCACTCAAGGCTACGGCATCGGTCATCAAAGGAATAAATCCACTGCCAGTTTTTATTTTTGCGTTATTTTTATCCCAAAATTGCTTCCCAAGTAGCGATGACTGAGAAATAACTATACCAATATCTTCAACAGCATCAGCTCTAGTCATACCTTGTTTTTGTTTATGACTAATATAGAGCTCGATAAATTCAGCCGAGTTCATTTGTACCAGTTGGTATTCATTTTCGGAAAGTACTTTAGCAAGCTTTTTCTTTCTTTGATAATCATTGATAGCACGATTGGCATAAGCAGACATGTAATATCCATATTTTTATCTAATTCCTTTAGAACGATATTATATCGTAGATTAGGTAAAGTTTAATCTACCTCAAATAGCTAGTTAAACTAACCTATACACCTTATGTAATGTGCTGAGAACTATTCCTAAATGAGAATCTATCAATCTGACTCTTCATAATGGTTATAGTTGTGATGACATAAATATCAAAAAGGGCTGATATTAAAAATAATCAGCCCTTTTTACTATTGTCGATTTAGTGCAGTTTAAATGCCAGCACCCGCAATTTGTCTTGCTGGGTTGAGCACTTCAATGGCTTTTAAATAAGCCAACAAACCATTCACTTGTGTGCTTAAATCGCCTTTACTGGTATCTATGGTTAGCTCCGCAGATACTGGTACTTCGTAAGGTGATGAAATACCAGTAAAGTTACTAATTTCCCCCTTACGAGCTTTGGCATATAACCCTTTAGGGTCACGTGACTCACACACGCTCAACGGAGTAGATACATGCACTTCAACAAATTGGCCTTGGGGAAATAACGCCCGGACACGATCACGCTCTTCACGGGTAGGCGAGATAAATGCCGATAGCACTACTAGGCCTGAATCCACCATCAATTTAGCGACTTCGCCGACACGACGTAAATTCTCATCGCGATCATCAAGGCTAAAACCTAAGTCTTTACACAGACCATGACGAACATTATCACCATCGAGCAAATAGGTATGAAAACCGTGTTCAAATAACGCTCGCTCTAATGCGCCTGCAAGGGTTGATTTTCCTGAGCCAGATAATCCAGTAAACCATAATAGCACTGGATTTTGGCCCTTTTGGGCTCCACGGGCAGCTTGGTCAATGGCATGTTGATGCCAAACAATATTGCTCATCACTACTCCTATCGAGTGGTTGTGACACCACACTAAATACTTTTTTAAAACGGAAAGAAATATGGGATCGAAAAGATAACCACTAGGGAATATACAATTGATAACGGTAAACCTAAGCGAACAAAATCACTGAATTTATAATTACCAGCATTAAAGACCATAAGATTGGTTTGATAACCGTAAGGCGAAATAAAGCTCGCGCTGGCGCCAAATACTACTGCCATAATAAAGGGTCGGGTATCGACACCAAAATTGGTTGCAACAGCAAAGGCAACCGGGAACACGAGTGCTGCGGCGGCATTATTGGTAATTAACTCTGTAACAATTAAGGTGATCAGATAAATGCCCACAAAAGCGGCAAACACACCATAACCATTGAACACACTTAACATCGCTTGCGCCATGACATCTGCTAAGCCTGTGGTAATCATCAAGTTAGCTAAGCCCAAGGCACTGCCTACAATCACCACGAGTTCTAATGGAAAACGACGTTTAAGCTCAGTTAAGGTTATTGCGCCAATCGCCACATAGCTAAGTAACAATAAGACTAAACCTTTGGCTAAGGGCAATACTTCTAAAATACTCGCCGTAATGGTGAGTGCAAACCCGATCAAGACCCAATTACCGCGTTTACTATCTAAACGGACACTTAACTCTAAGCCACTGATAGCAGCAAAGTCGGTGGTCAAATTAGGACATTTAGAAAAACGGTCACCAGGGGTTAAGAGTAATACATCACCCGGTTGTAACACTATGTCGCCAAGCCCACCTTTTAACGGTAAATGTCCACGACGAATGGCCATTACGGCTGCATCAAACACTTCACGAAAACGCGAATCTTTTAAGGTTGTGCCAACTAGGCTCGATGATGGCGCTAATACGGCTTCAACCAGGTTTTGACCTTTTGCATGCTGCTTACCGAACCATTCTAAACCATCAAACTGATGCAATAACTCAACCGACTCAACCGCACCACTAAAACGTAAAACGTCATCAGCTTGCAGCACCATTTGTGGCGGCACAGGGCAAATACGTATACCGCTACGTTCTAATTCAACTAAGTAGAGCTTTTTCAGCGCCCGCAGACGATTTTCGAGTACGCTCTTACCCACTAAACTCGACGTTTTAGCCACATGCGCTTCCAACAGATAAGGCAGAGACTCATCTTCGTTTTCTTCACGTCTGTCAGGTAAAAAGTTGGCCATAATGGTCAGCACTATTAAGCCGCTAATGACCACTAATGAGCCGACTTGTGAAAACTCAAAAAAACCTAGAGGCTCAAGACCGGCATTTTCAACAAAGGAGTTAACAATCAAATTGGTGGAAGTACCAATGAGCGTAAGTGTACCGCCCAAAATGGCTGCGTAGTTTAACGGCAGTAACAACTTAGATGGCGCATGCGCTTGATTACGGCGCACTACACCAATTAACGAGGCGACTGCAGTATTGTTAGTAAACGATGACAACAAGGCTGTCGATACACCTAACTTAGCTAGAGTAGAAAATAACGAACCTTTACCTATCACATGGCTTAATTTGCCTAATAATGAGGTTTTTTTCCAGTGCTGTAGCGGCAAGCACCAACAGCACTAAAGTGATCAGTCCGTTATTGGTAAAACTACCCAATGCGACCGTTAAATCAACAAGCCCGAGCAGATAACAAAGTAATGAAGCGAAGAAAAACATGGCAGCCGGTTTTGCAAGCCCAGCAAGAAGCCCACCGACCAGTGCTAACAAGATAATCGCTAACAACCACATTTCGCTCATTATTTATTTTCCAAGTACGCTAATATCGCGCGCGTTCCAATGTGGATAATGCTTACGTACTAACGCATTAAATTCGACTTCAAATGCACTAAACTCAGTATGACTTTGCTTGTCACCTTGATGACCACTCACAACCATAGCGGCGGCTACAGTGGCATTAGATAGGCGATCAATTAAAATCATGCCACCTGTATCACGCACTAGGCTATAAGCATCTAACACTATTGATTCAGTTAGATCTAACTTAACTCGTGCAATGGTGTTTAAGCTTAATGTCGATGCTGTACTGCGTTCAAGGGTATTCACATCGGTGATGTATTCAATCTCACTCACCACGGCTTGAGTTTTCTTACCCGCGACTTTCACATCATATAACTGACCGATTTGTAATGGTTTTTCATCCATCCAGACTAAGTCTGCCACAATATGGTTAGCAATGTCTGGCGCAGTTGCTGGATGAGCCAGTAAATCACCACGAGAGATATCAATCTCATCTTCAAGGGTAATGGTAATGGCTTGGCCTGCTACCGCTTCTGGTAAATCACCGTCAAACGTCACAATACGCGCAATTTTACTGCGCTTGCCCGATGGCAGAGCGACCAGCTCGTCACCCACTTTAATAATGCCTGACGCTAAGGTGCCCGAGAAACCACGAAAATCGAGATTAGGACGCAGCACGTATTGTACTGGGAAACGAACCGGTAATTCGCTCAGTTCACGCTGGGTATCGATAGTTTCAAGTAACTCAAGTAATGTGCCACCTTGATACCAATCACACTGAGTGCTGCGATTAACCACGTTGTCACCATTCAAGGCTGATAACGGCACGTAGTGAATATCTAAATCACCAAAATCTTTTACAAAGTCAGTAAAGTCAGCTTGAATTTTTTCAAACACAGTTTGATCAAAGCCAACCAGGTCCATTTTATTTACCGCAACGACAAAGTGACGTAATCCTAATAAAGAGGCAATAAAGGCATGGCGTTTAGTTTGGGTTTGTACCCCATAACGTGCATCAACCAAAATAACCGCTAGGTCACAGGTAGATGCACCCGTTGCCATGTTACGCGTGTACTGTTCATGACCTGGAGTATCAGCAATAATGAACTTACGTTTTTCACTGGAAAAATAGCGATAAGCGACGTCGATAGTAATGCCTTGCTCACGCTCAGCCTGTAATCCGTCTACCAATAACGCGAGATCAATAGCTTCACCAGTAGTGCCCATTTTAGCGCTATCACTTTTCAGGCTTGCAAGTTGATCTTCATAAATCTGGGCGCTGTCATGCAGTAAACGGCCAATTAAGGTACTTTTACCATCATCGACACTGCCACAAGTTAAAAAACGCAGTAAGCCTTTATTCTGCTGTAATGCTAAATATTCTTTTACACCGTGTAGTTGGATCTCTGCCGCCATGCGGTCAGTATTAGTTTTTGCTTGGTCCATAATCTTTCTCACTCAAATTCGTTCGCATGCTGGATAGGTAAAATAACCCTGTTCAATGACTTAGAAATAGCCTTGACGCTTTTTCTGCTCCATTGATGCACTTTGGTCTGAATCAATTAAGCGCCCTTGACGTTCACTTGAGCGAGTTAACAGCATCTCTTCAATAATTTTCTCTAAGGTATCAGCTTCTGATGGCATCGCCGCGGTTAACGGATAACAACCTAAGGTTCTAAAACGAACCCGTTCAACCGATTCAACATCACCCTCTTCAATAGGCATACGATCGTCATCTTTATAAATGAGCTGACCGCCTTTGTTCACTACGGTACGAGGCGCAGCAAAATATAACGGCACAATTTCGATGTTCTCTTGATAGATGTATTGCCAAATATCCAGCTCGGTCCAGTTTGATAATGGGAACACACGAATACTTTCGCCCTTATTTACCGCGCCGTTATAAGTGCGCCATAACTCTGGACGTTGGTTTTTCGGATCCCAGCGGTGGTGTTTGTCACGGAACGAATACACCCGCTCTTTCGCGCGAGACTTTTCTTCATCACGACGAGCACCGCCAAAAGCAGCATCAAATCCATACTGATTTAACGCTTGCTTTAAACTTTGAGTTTTCATGATATCTGTATGTTTAGCACTGCCATGGGTAAATGGGCCCACGCCTTGTTCAACGCCTTCTTGGTTGGTGTGAGTCAACAACTCAAAACCAAATGCTTTAGCTTGCGCGTCACGAAACGCGATCATCTCTTTAAATTTCCAACCGGTATCAACATGCAGTAATGGAAATGGAATTTTACCTGGGTAAAATGCCTTACGCGCAAGATGCAACATAACCGATGAATCTTTACCAATAGAATAAAGCATCACAGGGTTACCAAACTCAGCTGCAACTTCACGAATAATCTGGATGCTTTCAGCTTCCAGTTGTTGTAAATGGCTTAACGAACGGCCTGCCATGATGATTCTCCATTACCTAAATATGCTGCAAAAAAAGCAGCGGGTTAAATTATTTGACTACAGCGCCTTGGCGACTGAGTCTAAATCTGTTTTTTGTTGCGCTGTAAGTGGGTCAAACCAATTCAAGCTGTCAGCTAATTCAACGACTTCACCGATAATCATCAGCGCAGGCATCTGCAAGGCAGGATCGGCGGCTAATCGTGCCAGCTCACCTAATTTACCGATAAACCGCTGTTGTGATGAGGTGGTGGCGTTAGACACGATCGCTACTGGCGTATCAGCACTGCGGCCAGCATTAATCAAACCATCACTGATAATATTAGCGTTTAATATACCCATATATACCACTAAGGTGTTGTTAGAGTTAGCATAACCTTGCCAATCCATCGGGCGGCTCGCTAACTGGCAGTGACCCGTAATAAAGGTAACGCCTTGAGCATAGTCACGATGTGTTAGGGGAATACCAGCGTAAGCTGCAGTGCCGCTGGCCGCAGTAATGCCAGGAACCACCTCAAAAGCAATACCCGCTGCCACTAAGGTTTGTAACTCTTCGCCACCGCGGCCAAAAATAAACGGATCGCCACCTTTCAAGCGCACAACATTTTTACGGGTAAACGCTTTCGTCACTAATAGCTGATTAATGTCTCCTTGAGCAGCACTGTGTTTACCTGCGCGCTTACCCACAGCGATTTTTTCAGCATCACCAGGGATTAAATCTAAAATATCTTGGCTCACTAATGCGTCATACAGCACAGCATCAGCATTCTTTAGGATGCGATAGGCTTTTAGCGTTAGCAGTTCAACGTCACCAGGACCTGCACCAACTAACCACACTTTGCCTTTGGCTTTTTGCCCTAGCATAGATACTAATTCCATCACATTTACCTCAAGATATTTGACCATGATCGAATATAGCGTTTTCTATATTCCATATACAATAGTTAATAGTTAGTTTTTATAACTAAATAGAATATGAGATTTTGTTTGCTGTTTAATCGATGTCATATGCAAAAATGTATAAAATGATCCACTAGAATCAAAACAATTGTTAACTTAATTCGACAAATCTCTAGCAATTGATGACAATGAACTTCGAAAGATACTCATACTAAGAATCACATTAAAATTACTATTAATTATGCTTATGGATGATGCAATGATAAAAAGCACACAATATCTTGGACTCTCGTTGTTGTTATGGGGTTATAGCTCGATAGCCCTTGCAGAAGATTCTTTAGTCGACGAACGTGTAAAAGGAGAGCTGGCAACATCTGAAAAGCCGTTTGTGATCACTCCGCACAAAGCTAATTATCTACTTCCTGTTACCTACCAAACCAGAACCAACTCATTGCCATTTGAAATTAAATACCCAGATGAAGATTTCAGCATTGATAACTTAGAAGCAAAGTTCCAAATCAGTTTTAAGTTTCCGATTATGTATAACGTTTTTGGTGATAATGGCCATTTGTTCTTTGCCTACACCAATCAATCATATTGGCAAGTTTACAATGAAGAAGCTTCATCGCCATTTCGTGAAACCAATCATGAACCTGAAGTATTTATGTTATTTAATAATGATTGGAAAATTGCTGGCTTTACCAACTCATTTTTAGGTGTGGGGGCTGTGCATCAGTCTAATGGTCAAACCAATCAATTATCGCGCAGCTGGAACCGAATATACGGCAGCGCAATATTCGACCGTGGTCCTTTCGCTCTGGGACTTAGAGTGTGGTGGCGTATCCCTGAAGATGCAAAAGAAGACATTAATTCAGCTAAAGGCGATGACAATCCAGACATCGGCAGTTACATGGGCAACTTCGAACTGACGGGAGTATACGGCTTAGATGAGCACCGCTTTACTATGCTACTGCGTAACAACTTACGCGATAATAATCGCGGTGCAGTTGAATTGACCTGGAGCTACCCGATTATTGGTACTTTGCGTGTTTATACTCAATATTTTAATGGTTACGGTGAAAGCTTAATTGATTATAACCATCATAATCAACGAATTGGTATCGGTATTGCGTTAAACGATTTGTTGTAACACAGCCACTCAATATCAAAAAGGTGACCACATGGGTCACCTTTTTTATTACCAATTTGTTGAAATCACCAAGTGACCTTATTTTGTATTGGCTTTACTGTTGACCTTAGAACCAATGACTAAGCCTTTATCAGTAAAGTCTACCGACATCTGTAAACGCATGTTGTAGTCTTTTAACATAAGCATTTCTTCTGGCATTGGTTCGCCACTCATTTCGACCATATCAACTAACGGGGCAAACATTTTCTGATAATCAACCGCCATGTTAAAGAATCCGTTAGACTCAAGCGATTGCTTATACATTAAATCAGCAAGTTCTGTGCCTCTGTCGCCAGTGTAAGCCACTAAATGATTGCCCTTGATGGCTAATTTAGCGCTCACACCAAGTTCAGGAGGTAACATCAGCATTGGGGTAATATCAACCGGATCGCCGTTATCTTTTAAGTCGATATTCGCAAGAGGCGGATAAAATGGCTTAAGCATGTCGACTAACATCATCGGTTTTTCAGCCGAGACACTGATTAATGCATCTAACGTTTCAAAGCTAGGTTGGCCATTATTGTCAGCTAACTTGTAATCGGCAAGTGTCACACTAATGCCTTTAACGCCATTAGCCATACCTGTCATCATTCCCAACATAGCAGGATTTAACTCACTCAACTGTAATTGCATTTGAGCCAACGCAGCACACTGATATTGCGGAGTTTGTAAATCGGTCCACACCTCATTCAATGCAGGTGCCAGTTGATTAACATCAACCCCCAGCGCAACCGATAAGATGTTGTCATGACCTTTAGTGGTAAATGATGGCACAAAGCCACGCATTTTATTTAATGCCGACAGGATGACTTGGTTGTTACTCTCAAACACCATAGAGGCATCAATGTTGCTTTCTTCACGACTAATCGAATATGAGTTTAATCCCATAACACTGCGCGGCCAGTTAGCTGCTATGCCATTTAACTCAGTTTGACACACAGGTGTTTTCAGTTCAGCAAAAGGATCTTCGCCCTCAATTTCAATCATTTTGGTCATTTGCTTGGCTAGCATGTTACCGTCTGTTGACGTCAGACCTTTAACCAGTTCAACATGGTTAATAAAGCTTATGCTGTCTTGCATAAAACCATGTGCATTCGCGATGTCTTGCAATATGGTCGTTGCACTAATTGGATGTTCAACTTTCTTTTCACCCAATGCAGTTTCAAGTAATTCCGCTTGGTTAAATGACGTATTCAATGTCACGGTTAACCAGTTATCTTTAACAGCAAAGACGATATCTATGTGTTCTTCATCATCTGCATTGGTTAATGCATACCCACGATACTCAACAGAACCAGACTGACCTACAGTGTGAGTTAAGCCACTTTCCTGCTCGGCGCGATCAAGCTCCGCCCAAAATGCTGCAGGATTACTCAACTCAATTTTCATTACCGGCAATGCGCCTAAGGTATAAAAATAACTCTGAATGGTATCGGGTAAACCGTAAGTCGATAGCAAGGTTTCTGGTTCAGACAATACGCTCATGTATTGCTTGTATAAACTGACAAAAAAGCGCTCTTTTGCTGATGAATTCTCATCTAACGGCAGCATTTTATCAACGTCATAAGCTTGATAATTACCTGCAATGCTATACAAATAATCTTTTAACGGAAATGGAACCAGCTGCCCAGAAAACGCTAATGTATCAGCAGGGATATAGTCCAACATGGGGTCGTTTTTAACCACTGACGTCCCTTGTTGTGACAAAAGATATCCACCAGCACCAACAGCCAATACCACAGCAGCAATTGCCATTTTATTCATTTATAAACTCCAATTTATATTATTGTTAACTCTTCCTTGAAATGAGTTAGCATTTGAAAATTTGTTATCTTTTGAGATAAGTATTATCGATTCCACCGATAAACTGCGGAATAATTTAGCACTAAATGTTAACAAACGCATTAAACCTTACCTTATTGCATACGACTTATGCAGCAAAAACGAATATCGCACTATCAAAGCAAGACATTATGCTGCCAAGTTTAGCAGTCAATAGCACAAGTTTAGTCATGACAAGGGGGCATAAAAAACAGTAAGCAGATGATAAATTAAAAGTCGGTTTTCCCGATAACTCTTCAATAGAGAGTTATCGGGAACAACCTAATCGATTGCTTATACGCTAACAAGTCAATCAATGTGCTCGAGGATGCGAGCGAAGCTTTTGAAGGTACGTGGATTGCAAAAACAATCCCAAAACGTCAACAAAAACCATCTACGGGGACTTCTAAATCTAGACTACTATCGGCGCGGATGCATGAAAATTTAAATAAAATTTAATTCTTTTTTATTCATACTAAGTAAATTAATCAATTAGCGAAAATACTGTGTATACCATCGCCCAAAACAGCATCAATCGCACCAGTCATATTGTGGCGATAACCTATTACCATGTGATGAAATAAGAGTAGATTGCAACAAAGTTCAATCTTATAAATGATTGAAAATCGGCTTACGAAATACGCCTTATTAAGCAGAAGCTCATTAACAGAAAGAGTAACCTAGCAGCACTGCAAAGAGTAAACACATTCATCTGCATTTGACTGCGGATGAATGCAATACTTTACGGTAAATAGCTTAAGCCTAAATATCGAAATGCAAACCACATTCACGCTGTAAACCATTAAAGCGCGTGTCTTCTTCAGACATGCCTAACTCCAGCGGCTTACTTGAGTGAGTATCACCAACCGACACATAGCCTTGTTCCCACAATGGATGATATGGCAAGTCATGCTCGGTTAAATATAGGTGCACATCTTTATTGCTCCACTCAATAATAGGCAATAACTTAAAGCGTTGACCGCTAATGGCCAAAATCGGCAAGGCTTCACGGGTACTAGACTGACTGCGACGTAAACCCGCAAACCAAGTGCCAACATTGAGTTCAGCTAATGCACGCTGCATTGGCTCAACTTTATTGATGCGGTTATATTTCTCCAACCCATCAAT
Source organism: Shewanella vesiculosa (assembly GCF_021560015.1). NCBI lineage: Bacteria > Pseudomonadati > Pseudomonadota > Gammaproteobacteria > Alteromonadales > Shewanellaceae > Shewanella > Shewanella vesiculosa. The sequence continues at coordinate 2,735,997 of NZ_CP073588.1, forward strand.
CCCCTGCTGCCACAGCTTACCAAAACGCGCTTCTTGCCACGCCTGGGTTTGGCCCGCTTGGTACACTTTAAGATTCAGGTTTAAGCGCTCAGTTAACTGGTCAATAAATTGATAAGTCTCAGCAAATAAATAACCCGTGTCAGTTAAAATTACTGGAATATCACTTTGCGCCTGAGTCACCATGTGCAGCATCACTGCACCTTGAATACCAAAGCTAGACGATAGCGCATGCTCACCAGGTAGGTAGGCTAAGCCCCAAGCCACTCGCTGCTGCGCTGTTAAGCCTGCTAAAAACTGGTTAATCCTTTCTAGCGCTGCAGTTTGCTCAGCTTTAGGCGCTGATAACAACGCCTGCAATTGAGCCGGAGTGATAGAATGATCGACGGCTGCACTTGTTGATGCAGTCGTTACCACGTCATTACGCATGAAAATCCTTAGCGGCGTCATTAACCGCCTTCACTACGCCAATGCGCACAGTGAAGTTACCAAAGGTTTCGCCAGCATCACGTTCGGTGGCGTAACGGCCAAACAAGCCATCCAATTCAGCTAAAATTTCAGCTTCTTGAATGTTTTCTTTATGCATTTTATTTAACCGCGTACCTTCAAAGCTGGCACCTAAATACAAGTTATAACGTCCTGGAGCTTTACCCACTAAGCCAATTTCGGCGGCAAATGGACGAGCACAACCGTTTGGACAGCCCGTCATACGCACCACAATTGGTTGCTCACTAATGCCATGTTTCGCCTGTAGTGCATCGATATGATCAATAAACTCAGGGAAGTAACGCTCAGCTTCAGCCATCGCTAACGGGCAAGTTGGTAATGCCACACAGGCAATTGAATGACCGCGTGTACCACTTAACACTTGACCTAATAAGCCGTGCTTGCGCGCTAAACCTTCAATTTCGGCTTTATCTTCTGCCGCAACACCCGCAATAATCATGTTTTGATTAGATGTCATGCGAAAATCGCCTTTATGGATTTTAGCAATTTCACGTAAACCCATTTGCAAGGTTTGGCCAGGCATGTCTTTAATACGGCCGCTTTCAATAAATAAGGTTAAGTGGAACTTGTTATCGATACCTTCAACCCAGCCATAACGATCGCCGCGATCACCAATGATCACATCACGCTTTGGCTCAAAGTTAACCCCAGCACGCTTTTCCACTTCCGCTTTAAAGGCATCATATCCGTGGTCAACAATGGTGTACTTCAAACGCGCACGTTTACGGACAACACGGTTACCCCAGTCACGCTGAACTGTCATTACGGCTTCGGCAAACTTAGTCACATCCTCAGTTTTAATAAAACCAAAATCGTCAGCTAAGCGTGGGAAGGTTTCAACTTCACCGTGGGTAGAGCCCATGCCGCCGCCAGCAACCAAGTTGAAACCAACCAATTCACCCGCTTCTGCTACCGCAATAAAACCAAGGTCGTTGGTGTATACATCAACATCATTATGTGGCGGAACGGCGACAGCCATTTTAAATTTACGTGGCAAATAGGTTTTGCCGTAAACAGGTTCAACGGTTTCGGTACCTAATAGCTTCTCTTCATCTAACCAAATTTCAGCATAAGCGCGAGTGTGTGGTAATAGATGATCCGATAAATGCTTTGCCACCGCATATGCTTGCTCATGCAGTTTAGACTCAACCGGGTTTGGGTTACACATCACGTTACGGTTTACATCACCACAAGCAGCAATAGAATCAAGTGCTGCGCGATCAAGACCTTGAATCAAGGTTTTTAGATTACGCTTAGGAATGCCGTGGTACTGAAACGTTTGACGCGTGGTTAAACGAATGCTGTTTGAGGTGGTTAGCGTAGATGAAATTTTATCCACTTCTAACCATTGTGCTGGGGTACAGATACCACCAGGTACTCGTGCTCGAAGCATAAAGCTATGCAATGGCTCTAACTTTTGCTCTTTACGTTCATTACGTAAATCACGATCGTCTTGCTGATAAAAACCGTGGAATTTGATCAACTGCTGATCGCCATCACTAAACGATCCTGTTACTTGGGTATCTAAACCCTCTTGGATATCACCGCGTAAATAATCACTGTCGATTTTTAAGTATTCGTTTAACGCTAACTTTTGCTCACTCATGGCCTAGGCCTCTCTTAATTCTGTTCAATTCAGTAGTGCGATTGGGTTGCTAGATTTGCGCTAACAACCGAGGTCGAATTTAGTACACGTCTTTTTGGTAGCGTTTTTCACTACGTAGTGTTTCAAAGTAAGCTTCTGCGTCATCAGCACTTAAGCCCCCCTGTTCAACCGCAATATTGACTAATGCTTGATGGACATCTTTTGCCATACGTTCTGCGTCACCACAGATATACACATGGGCGCCATTTTGTAGCCACTGCCACAACGTTTCGGCTTGTTCTGCAATGCGATGCTGAACATACACTTTATGAGCTTGATCGCGTGAGAAAGCCACATCTAAACGCGATAAATCGCCATTTTTAAGATACTGCTGCCACTCAACTTGGTACAAGAAATCTTGTTCAAAATGCGGGTTACCAAAGAATAACCAGCTATCACCCGAGGTGCCGTCAGCAGCACGTTGCTGCATAAAGGCGCGGAAAGGCGCAACACCAGTACCAGGACCCACCATGATCACCGGTGTGTTTGGATTTTCGGGTAAACGGAAATGGTTATTAGACTCAACATAGACTTTAACGTGTTGGCCTTCTTCAGCCGAGGCTAAGAAATGCGATGCCCCACCAAAACGAGCTTGGCCTTGACGTTCGTCTTCAACCAACGCGACCGTTAAGTGTACTTCAGCTTCCACTTCGGCTTGGCTAGAGGCAATTGAATATAAGCGTGGCGTGATTGGGCGCAACATATCAACTAACTGTGTCGCGCTTACCTTTGCCGGATAAGCAGCCACTAAATCGGCAAATTGATGTTTAATAATAAATTGTCTGATGTGTTCTTTGTCTTCACAAATGGCAGCAAGTTGTGCATTACCACTCAACTCAGCCCATGTTTTCACTAAGCCTGGGTATAACTGAGTTAATTCTTTCTTATCGGTTAACGCAGCTTTTAATGATAGTGACTCTTTCGACACTGTGACATTATCGTCTGCAGCTAAACCGAGCGCGGCGATCACTTCATCAACAAGTACTTCGTTATTGCTAAACCACACACCTAACGCATCGCCGACTTGATAAGTTAATCCCGACTCGCCTAAGTCAATTTCAACATGGCGTACATCACGATCAGAACCTCGACCAGTAATTTTTTGGCTTACCAATACTTCCGCGGTATAGGGATTTTGCTTAGTATATTCACTTTCACCCGTAACAGATGCGGCACCAATTGACACCACATTTGCACTTGAGGCTTGAATGTACGGCTTAACAGTTTCGACAACACTGTCCTGCCATTGTTGTGAAATATCTTCATAGTCAACATCACATTCTACCAAAGGTAATAATGATGTTGCCCCTAATGCACTTAAACGCGCATCAAAGTCTTTACCTGTTTGGCAGAAAAACTCATAGCTTGAATCACCTAGCGCTAACACAGAATAATGTAGCTTATCTAGTTTAGGGGCACGCTTTGAAGCTAAAAACTTGTGTAACTCAATGGCATCATCAGGCGCTTCACCTTCACCATGAGTGCTGACAACTAATAGCAAGATGGTTTCTTGCTTTAACTGACGCACATTGTATTCACCCATTGATGTCAAATTAACCGCATAACCTTGCGCCTGCGCTTTAGCCGCTAACTCTTTGGCAACACCACGGCCGTTACCCGTTTGGCTACCGTATAAAATCGTAACTGTTGGGGCTGTACTTGTCTCTGCTGTCGTCTCGACACCGCTTTGACCATGATTAGCACTCGCCGCTAGATAACCGCTGACCCATGCGAGCTGAACTGAAGATAATTCTGATGTGAGTTGTTTTAGCTTATCGATTTGTCCTTGAGACAAAGGCGAAGCTAAAGCTGAAAGTTCTTTTAACAACATAAGACGGCCTTATAACAGTGTAATGTGGAACAGCTTACTCCTGAGTATCAAAACAAAAAAAGAATAAAAGATAATTTTTTATTCCATTTAGGAATATGCAAAGTTGTTTTTTTAAGCTACAAAAGTGTGGCGCAGTTAAAAGTTTTTAAATTACCTCTATTTAAAACCAAGTAATTAGCCCAAAGGCACTTGTACCGAACACGCTTCCTGTCGCAAGCTAGGAGGTTCAATTAACTGATGAATAATGTTCAGCTTGATTGTTCTCTGAGTAAAACGACGTGCAAATACAATGTAACTATGTCAGCGTAAAGCCATTGATTAAATAGTTTACCCGACTTCAATGTTTACATGCTGCACTTTTTCTATCATTAAAGTGTCCATGTTAGGCTGTAATACTCAAACGGAATGGTCTATTGGTGGGGAACAACAATAGACGGTCTTTTTATCAACCATCAGGAAACAGTCATGCAGATTGGAATACCGAGAGAAAGTATCGAAGGTGAAACTCGAGTCGCCGCGACTCCAGCCACTGTGATACAACTAATAAAACTCGGCTTTAGTGTGGCAATTGAAGCACAGGCAGGTGTGAAATCAAGCTTCGATAATGCTGCATTTGAAGCCGCTGGGGCAGATGTTGTCGACAGCGTCTATCAAGCGGACTTTATTTTTAAAGTCAATGCGCCAAGTGATGAAGAAATCGCTCAAATGAAGCCAGGCACTACCCTGGTAAGTTTTATTTGGCCAGCACAAAACCCTGAGCTTGTTGAAAAACTGTCAAGTCACAATATTACTGTGATGGCGATGGACATGGTGCCGCGTATCTCACGCGCACAATCACTCGATGCTTTATCATCGATGGCCAACATTGGTGGTTATCGCGCGGTGATCGAAGCCGCTCACGAGTTTGGTCGTTTCTTTACTGGGCAAATTACCGCCGCAGGTAAAGTCCCACCAGCCAAAGTATTAGTTATTGGTGCTGGTGTAGCCGGTCTTGCCGCTATTGGCACTGCAGGCTCGCTAGGCGCCATAGTACGCGCATTTGATACTCGCCTTGAAGTGGCTGAGCAAATTGAGTCAATGGGCGGCAGTTTCTTAAAGCTTGAATTTGAAAATAAAGAAGGCGGATCGTCAGACGGCTACGCAAAAGTGATGTCAGAAGAATTTATAGCCGCTGAAATGGCACTGTTTGCCGAACAAGCTAAAGATGTCGATATTATTATCACCACCGCATTAATTCCGGGTCGCCCGGCGCCAAAACTGATCACCAAAGACATGGTCGATACCATGAAACCTGGCTCAGTGATTGTTGATTTAGCGGCAGCCACGGGCGGTAACTGTGAATATACCGTCACTGGTGAGCGCTTTATTACTGACAACGGCGTCAAGGTATTAGGTTATACCGACCTGCCAGGTCGTTTACCGGCGCAATCGTCACAACTTTATGGCACTAACTTAGTCAACTTGATGAAGCTAATGTGTAAAGCCAAAGACGGTAACGCAGTACTCGATTTTGATGATGTAGTAATGCGCAATATGACCGTGACCCGTGGCGGCGAAATTACTTTCCCACCACCAGCGATTTCAGTGTCTGCCGCGCCGCAAAAACCAGCTGCCAGCATCGAGCCTAAAGCGGCGAAAGTCGATAAAGCACCGTCAAAACTTAAATACATTTTAGGTGTGTTAGGTCTTGCCGGCTTTGCAGCTGTCGCTTCGGTTGCCCCCGCTGAGTTCTTGTCGCATTTCACCGTATTCATCCTAGCCTGTGTGGTGGGTTATTACGTGGTGTGGAATGTGTCGCACTCGTTGCATACGCCGTTAATGTCGGTCACTAATGCGATTTCAGGCATTATTGTGGTCGGGGCGTTATTGCAAATAGGTCAAGGCTCAGCATTAGTCACGGCGCTTGCGTTTGTCGCGGTGCTTATTGCCAGTATCAACATCTTTGGCGGGTTTACCGTCACTCAGCGTATGCTGAAGATGTTCCGTAAAGATTAAGGAGTCATATCGTGTCTCAAGGACTGGTTACAGCATCTTATATCATTGCCGCGGTGTTTTTTATTCTCAGCTTAGCTGGATTATCAAAACAAGAAACCGCCAAGAATGGTAATTTATTTGGCATTATCGGGATGGCGATTGCACTCATTGCCACCATCCTCAATCCTGCTACAAGTGGCGTAGAATGGATTATTCTTGCCATGGTCATTGGTGGATCGATTGGTATTCGCTTAGCATTAAAAGTTGAAATGACTGAAATGCCAGAGCTAGTGGCTATTTTGCACAGCTTTGTGGGCTTAGCGGCAGTATTAGTTGGCTTTAATAGCTTTATTGATATTCAGCCACATGAAGTGTCGGAAATTGTCGTCGTTATGGGACAAGATCTCAACACTACGCTCGAAACCGCAAAAGCGGCATTTGCCCAAGCAAGTCAAGCTCAACAAACACAGCATTTAACCGGCGCCATGCTTAACATTCACTTGGTCGAAGTGTTTTTAGGTATCTTTATTGGTGCAGTTACCTTCACAGGTTCGATTGTGGCTTTTGCTAAGCTACGTGGTTTGGTGTCATCAAAAGCATTAATGCTGCCGCATCGTCATAAATTAAATTTATTGGCTGTTGTGGTGTCGTTTATTCTGATGGTGCTATTTGTTCAAGCTGGCGGTGCAATTACACCACTGATTCTGATGACATTAATTGCGTTTGCATTTGGTTGGCATTTAGTCGCATCAATTGGCGGTGCAGACATGCCAGTTGTGGTGTCTATGCTGAACTCATATTCAGGTTGGGCAGCAGCAGCGGCCGGTTTCATGCTATCAAATGACTTACTGATTGTCGTCGGTGCACTTGTGGGCTCGTCGGGTGCAATTCTGTCTTACATTATGTGTAAAGCAATGAACCGCTCGTTTATTTCAGTTATTGCCGGTGGTTTTGGTAATGACAGTGTTGCCTCTTCAGGCGATGACACTGTTGGCGAATACCGTGAAACAACCGCTGAAGATGTCGCTGATATGCTAAAAGCATCTGATACCGTCGTTATCACCCCTGGCTATGGCATGGCAGTGGCTCAAGCTCAGTACCCTGTCGCTGAAATCACTAAAAAGCTGCGAGCGTTAGGTATAAAAGTGCGCTTTGGTATTCACCCTGTTGCAGGTCGTTTACCTGGTCATATGAACGTACTTCTTGCAGAAGCTAAAGTGCCTTATGACATAGTGCTGGAAATGGACGAAATCAACGAAGACTTTAGCAGTACTGATACCGTGCTAGTCATAGGTGCCAACGATACGGTTAACCCCGCAGCGATGGAAGATCCAACTAGCCCTATCGCGGGCATGCCAGTATTAGAAGTATGGAAAGCACAAAATGTCATTGGCTTTAAACGTTCAATGAACACGGGCTATGCCGGTGTACAAAATCCATTGTTCTTCAAAGACAATACGCAAATGTTGTTTGGTGATGCTAAGGACAGTGTTGAGGCGATTCTTAAAGCCTTATAAGGTTATCTTTTAATGCTAAAATACCAGCAACTTGCTGGTATTTTTTTGTTTAAGAACCCGCTAAACTAGAACGATTAGACTCTATAGGATTATTGATGACACCGCAGGACGTCATTACTCAATTACAGCTTGAACTTGCGCAACAAGAGCAAAAAATCAAGCAATTAGAGTATGAAAATAATCGGCTTACTCTATTGAATAAACGAGTAAACGAACAACTCAGTGCCACGCTTGATCGCACTGGCTTATGTTTGTGGGAGCAACATATTCCCACAGGCAATTTAACTATTTTTAATCAACAATGGGGACACCTGCTCGGTTTTACTCGCGAAGAGCTGCCCGCCCATATCGACAGCTGGAAAAACAATCTCCACCCTGAAGATAAAAACTGGGTTATCCAGGCCTTTGACAACCATGTTGCAGGTAAAGCCGAAACCTATCACGCCGTGCACCGGATGATACACAAAGATGGCAGTGTTTCTTGGGTTTCTGACCGTGGCCGTATTGTTGAATATGACATTGACGGTAAACCGCTGCGCATTATGGGCACCCATATTGATGTCACTAAAGAAAAACGTTACGAGGAAGATCTCGCTAAGCGAGCTCATCGTGATCAGTTAACTCATCTCCTCAATCGAAATGCTCTCATCGAAGTATTTGAGCAAGGAAGAAAAGCTAACCCTCCCCATAAGGGCGCCCTTTGCTTCATCGATTTAGACGGTTTTAAGATGATTAATGATCGCTTAGGACACAGATATGGCGATAGCATATTAATCCATGTAGCAGATCATATTTGCCAGGTATGTGAGCAGATTTTTAGTACTACTGATAGCGCCCAGTCTCAACATCACTATGTTGCTCGATTTGGTGGTGATGAGTTTGTTATTTTAGCCCATTCCAATAACGTTGAATTATTAACAACCATGGCTAAAACATTGTTATCACATTATCAACACCCCATAGAATTAGAGGGAGAAACCATTAAAATTGGCCTCAGTATTGGTATCAGTCTGTTTGATGAGTTAGACCATTTTTCGAATGTTTGCGAGCAGGCTGATAAAGCCATGTACAGTATTAAAAAAGATGGCAAACATAACTTCTTATTTTGGTAAATACGACTCTCAAAGTAGCGAGCCTTGGTAACTTAAGCCTTAACATGACGATGATTAATCTCAATTCGCTTAAGCGTTCAAGTTAATTAAATAAGCCAATCTTATGCGACTAGGATATGCTGCAGACTTAAAAGATGAGTTCAACGCTAAAGCCTAACTGGACAAAATAGGTAAGGAATTGATATATATGGAAATGCATTATTATCTGTCACTAAAAGCCATCTTAAACCGTTACCATGCTTAGCCTAATTTGGCTATCGACATAGTCATCGGGTGAGTGTATTTGGCGTTTTACAGTAAACTCTCGCTCAACTACTGATTTTATTAATTACTTTGTTTGCCCTACGCTTTCGCTTTCTTGTTACTGAATGTTGAGTAACAAATACCATATGCGACAGCAGGCAACTGACCAATAAGAATTATTGTTTATGTTTTTATCACCTTATTTTACCAAGCAAGATCAAAGCGTATTTATTTCGGCTCAACAAGCCAGTGACTTCGCAAAAAAAATCGCTGGCGATTTTAATCCTATCCATGATGTGGGCGCTAAACGTTTTTGCGTACCGGGCGATTTGTTGTTTGCGCTCGTGCTGACCCAATATGGCTTAAGCCAAAATATGCAATTTAAGTTTGCTGGCATGGTAGGTGACAATGTTGAACTTCACGTTGATAAGAGTGTTGGCGAAAAATTTAGTATTAGTGACACCAAAGGTAAAGAATATCTGCATATTCAACGTCAAGGTGAAGTGTGTAAATGCGATATACAAACTGCCGCATTCATTCAAAGCTATGTGGCTTTTTCAGGCTTAAATTTTATTCATGTACTTGTGCCAATGATGAAGCAATACAAGGTAATGATTAACCCTGATCGTCCATTAGTCATTTATGAAAGTATGTCTTTTCATTTAGATAGCTTTGATTTCAGTACTATCAGTTTGCATTTGGTTAAGCAAAACTTAGTCATTGATGGTAAGCGTGGTGATGTTACCCTTACCTTTGAACTACAAAGCGAAGGCAAGGTTATCGGTAGCGGCGTAAAAACATTAGTATTAAGTGGATTACGTGAGTTTGATGACGAGAAAGCACAAGACATGTGTGACAGATACGAAAGCAGAAGCTGGCATAAGTAAACAGTAACTTCATCGTAGAAGAAATACCATACCGTAATGATATCTGCTCGATTCAGTATATTGAAGGCTCAGATGCCAATACGGGATGGTTGTTTCGATGCGGTATTGATCATAATGTCAATTTGAACATCGATTTGTTACTAACAGGGTAAAAATTTAAATAGCCAAACATTTGGTGCATATAACAACTTAGTCAAATATTGTGTATGACTTATTGTTAATCTACGCTGCCATCTTGCAATAAAACCAATGCACTATTGCCGATAAGTTGTTCAACGCATTGGCGTCCTTTCTCAGCAAAATGACTCATAGCAACCTCACTCACAACATTAAGCGAATTTAGCTTTTTGATGTTTTGATCAGTACTGGCACATAAACTGAAAAACAGTTGTAAAACTGCTTTTCGATCAGGTTGTTGCATCACTTCTCCCCATGATTGCTCTAATACCTCTAGCGAAGAGAAATCGAGTCCTTCAATAAAAAACTGCCCAATACGTTGATCTAAACGCACTAGGAATTCTGTTTTACGAGGAAAGTGATGACTAATACCCGTACGACTGATCCCGGTGGCAGCAGACAACGTGGTATACGACATCGCCTCAAAACCAATCGTGAGTATTTGTTTAAAGGCTTCATCTAAAATTTGGTTAACGGTTAACTCAGTTTCAACTCGCGAACGCTTGGCCATAAACTTGGTCTCTCTAATTATTTTTGGTGCAAGAGCTTACCAGACCAAACTAGAAAATTCTGCTATGAATTAGCAAATTTACAACATATTTAACCGTACAATATCCAGATAGACAGGATAAAACAGAACATTATCGCGATAACGATTTATTTACCTCTTTAAAATCAAAGGTTATTAGAAAACACTATAGAATGAACTGCATACGGTAAAAAATAGGCGCAATAAGCGTTTACAAACTACTTTACCGTTGAGAATTGATTTTTCAACCATCGCTGGGATTCAGCCTTACCCATTAAACGATCCAAAGTCGGTGACAACACTTGGATGAGTTCAGGCTGACGCCAAAATATATACCCAGGTAGGGACTGAACTGCGCTAAAAGTACGTTGGACCAAGCTAGAAAACTCGCCCATGTCACGCGTAGACCATAGCGGCATTAATGGATAAACTGCGGTGATAAAATCTTCATAGCGAGTAAAATCGAGCAATTGCTGGGCATTATAATGGCTGAGCACTATTTGAAGTTGTGGTGCACTCCAATGTGACAAATTACCGCTGTCATTAATAAGTGCCAGATTACGTCGATGAAACTGCTGCCAAGCTAAATCGAGCTGATGATAATGCTGCGCAATCTGCCACAGAAGGTACAAATCGGCTAGCCACTCATGCTGATATTCGCTTAAAGAGGAAGGTAAAATAGTGCCTTGCAAGGTAATATTATATAAATGACCTATTTCATGCCACAAGGTTAATTGGGCTTGTTTCACTAATGGCAACTGATAAGTGACTAGACCAATAGAGCCACTCTGCTCGAGCATGTCTCTAGCACGATTAATCACAATAACCCCTGCTACAGTGTCATGTTCAGCAACCAGTACCATCGCACTTTTACGCCCAATCGCGCGGCGAATATTGGCAACAGAAAAAGCTGTTTGTTGTTGTAATGAAGCAGGGAGTAACTCAACACATAGCTCAAGGGCAGGTAAATAACACACGAGTGCTTGTTTGGAGGCGACGGGGGTAAAATAAGCTTGACGAATCGTCTGATCCGCCAAACTATCTACTGCACTGATCTGAGTGGTGATGACAGGGTCTATCGCCACAGATTGACTGATACTTGACTGGCCGGCATTAACAAAGTGACAAACCAATAACATTGCGCAAGCAAGGCTACAGCTTAATAACTTGAGTAATGCCCCTTGCCAGTATCTAAGCATCGACTACTTTTGTGACATAATATTTTGAATAATGGCAGTAGTGGACACCCCATCTTCAAATCCAAGCACCTCAACCTTACCGCCAGCGGCAATGACTTCAGCCCCGCCCGCAATGTCTTCCACTTTATAATCGCCACCTTTAACCAATGCATCGGGTAACAAGCGCGCAATAATCCGTTGTGGTGTATCTTCAGAGAATGGCACAACCCAATCTGCCGATGCGAGTCCCGCTAACACAGCCATGCGACGATCAACAGGGTTAACCGGACGTCCTGGGCCTTTTAAGCGTGTTACCGAGCTATCATCATTCACAGCCACGATAAGACGATCGCCCAAGGCTTTGGCTTGTTGTAAATAGCTCACATGCCCAGCATGGAGAATATCAAAACACCCATTGGTCATGACAATGCGCTCACCGCGTAAACGGGCCTGATCCATGGCATAAGCTAATTGATCTTCAGTCATTACGCCAAAGCCAGACTCGCCATGATTAAGCGCCAGTGCCTGAATCAGTTCAATACGGCTTACCGTTGATGTACCTAACTTACCCACAACCACACCTGCGGCAGTATTGGCAATCGCGCAAGCTTGCGCCAAAGTTGCACCTGCGGCAATCGAAGTTGCTAAAGCAGAAATCACCGTATCACCTGCACCCGTAACATCGTGAACCTCACGGGCAACGGTTGGGATGTGCAATTCTGGTTGGTCTTGCGACACTAACGTCATACCCTTTTCTGAACGGGTCACTAAAATCGCGCCAAAATCGTGTAACTTAATCAGTTTTTGGGCTTTTTCGATTAAATCATCTTCGCTAGTAACGCTACCAACAACCGCTTCAAACTCACTCATGTTTGGCGTAATTAATGATGCGCCATGATAACGGGCAAAATCATGTCCCTTAGGGTCAACTAAAACGGTTACCCCTTTAGCACGAGCTTTAGCGATAAACTCTTTCGGTTCATCGATAGCACCTTTGGCGTAATCTGACAGCACCAATACGTCAATATTATCTAAAATGGCTTCGCTTTGGGCGAATAATGCTTGGCTCGTGGCCTTATCAAACTGCTCTTCAAAATCTAAGCGGATCAACTGCTGATTACGTGACAATACCCGCAATTTAGTAATCGTCGGCTTGTCTGCTACCGTTAACCACTGCGGTTCAACGCCAAACACTTTTACCCCTTGGGTTAATGCTTGTGCGGTTTCATCTTGACCGACAATGCCCGCTAACTGGACATGTCCACCTAATGTCGCAATATTTAATGCCACGTTAGCGGCGCCGCCGGGTCTATCTTCAATTTGATTAATTTTAACAACAGGTACAGGGGCTTCGGGGGAAATGCGTCCCGTAGGGCCTACCCAATAGCGATCTAACATCACATCGCCAATCACTAAAACGCGCGCATTTTCAAAAGCTGGGAGAGAAACCTTCATGGTGTATTCGCTGTCTTGTAAAATTTAACCGTGATTGTACCTAATTTTCATCAAAATATGAGGTAGAATAACAAATAATTTTTGTGAACTAGACGAGTTGTCCGTGGTCGAGAAAGCCGAATTTTCTTCTGATTTATATCATCCTAAACACTGGCCTATGTGGTTTGGCGTCGGTTTAATGCGTTTAACTTTGCTATTACCTCTGTCTTGGCAAATGAAAATCGGCCGTGGTATTGGTCGATTAGTCATGAAAGTGGCAGCCGGAAGAACCCACACCGCTAAGCGTAATATCGATTTATGCTTTCCAGATATGAGCGATGCTGACAAACAGCAACTGCTTGAACGGACTTTTGAAGAAACCGGTAAAGCGGTATTTGACACCATTAACGCATGGTGGTGGTCAAATGAACGCGTGCAACAACACATGACCATTAAAGGCACTGAGCATGTTAGCCAAAGTTTAGACAATGGCAAAGGGGTGATTTTATTTGCAGTGCATTGTTTACCACTTGAAATGGGCGCGCGAATATTTGGCCAGTTTGCCCCGGGAATTGGCGTGTATCGTCCACATAACAATCCGGTGATGGAATACTTACAAGTTAAAGGTCGCTTACGTTCAAACAAAGGCTTAGTGCCTAAACGTGACGTTCGGCAAATGATCCGCAGTTTGCGCAGTCCTGATGTTATTTGGTACACCGCCGATCAAGATTTTGGTCGTTCGAGCGCCGTATTTATCCCCTTTTTTGGCGTACCCGATGCCGCCACAATTACAGGCGCAACGTCACTGGCAAGACTCGGTAAAGCCAATGTGGTGCCTTTTTTTTGTTGAACGTAATAGCGATGATAAAGGCTATACCCTTGAAATCATGCCGCCTTTAGAGAATTTTCCTGGCGACAATGAAACAGACGACGCCATTCGTGGTAACCAGATTGTTGAACAGCTGATTAGCCGCAATAAAGCTCAATATATGTGGCTACATCGTCGTTTTAAAACTCGTCCAACCGAAGATACCCCATCGTTATATGACTGATGTGAGTTAATTGAGTGAGATGTTTGCTTATAAAGCGCCTTTGGGCGCTTTTTTTATCGCCTCATTATGCCATGGGTTATCTCAAGGCCATCTAAATAACCGTACTTAGGCACAATGAGTGCTCCACCCCAGACAAATAACCCTCCAAGCATCTCACCCATAAAATCAATCTAGGTTTTGTCGTGCAGCTAAATAGGCTAAAAATCTTAACCCTCTCGAGTCAACGCTCACGTTTAGGGGACTAATATCGTGTGAGCAAACCGAACAATAATAACGATTAAAATATTCTTATTGAAACCGTTAAGACGACAGATTAGAGTTTAGCCAGTGTGTTTAGCTTTCTAAAGGATTATATGATTGCAGCAATTATAGGTGCGACGGGGGTTAGTAGGTAATGCCTTGTTAACTCGCATCATTGAAAGTGAACAGTACAGTAAAGTCTTGGTCATTGGCCGTTCGGAACCAAATTTAGTAGAACACCAATTTGGTGAGCAAAAGGTGCAGTTTATTGGCTGCCAACTTGATGAGTTACATGAGCTTACCTTGGACGAAAAAGTTGATCATGCATTTTGCTGTTTGGGCACCACAATCAAACAAGCTGGCAGTGAAGAGGCCTTTATACAAGTCGATAAATTAGCCGTAGTAGCGTTTGCGAAACTCTGCCAAGCACAAGCGAATCCTGCGCTTAAATTTATGGTGGTAACCGCATTGGGTGCGGACGCTAAATCAACTGTGTTTTATAATCGAATTAAAGGTGAAGTCGAGCAAGCACTGAAGGCATTATCTTTACCCGTTCTGAATATTTTTCAACCGAGCTTATTATTAGGACCGCGAACGAATAGGCGTTTACTGGAAGATATTGGCCAAACCATTTTTGGTGGCCTATCATTTTTATTTATTGGACCTCTTCGTCAATATCAACCCATTGATGCGCAAATGGTCGCAGAGTCGATGTATCAGGTCGCGTTAAAGCCTCAGGTCGCCCCTGCGACTCAGATCATCAATAATGCCATGATGCATCGTTATTAAGACTACTCTCGACAACTAGGTACGTTTATGACAAGTTAATACACATGTTGTTCAATGTTAATAACGTAACGGGTAAAGATAACCATAACGTAAGGAGAATGAGCATGAGTGATGATAACGATTTAACCTTAAATGAAGTCTGTGAAATACTCGACAAAAGCCCTACTACGATTAAGCGTTATGCTCGCGAAAATTTACTGCTTACTGAACAAAACGGTAACGTACTTAGTTTTAGCAAAGCCGAGGTGATGCGTTTAGCATGTTCTGAACGATAATCCTTTGTTTACCTCTATGACTAAAAATCCCCAAACTGTTAACAGTATGGGGATTTTTATTAGCGCGTTAATATGAGTACTCTGTGACTAACGAGATGGTGATTAACGAGTGGGTTATTAAACCAGTCTTTTACGCCACAATCCTGCACAAGATTGCCCCATAAGGCACTCATCACACAACAACTAATCGCCAAAGTCATCAAGTAAGATATTTTCCGACTCAACCCCTAAACTTTCTAGCATGGCTATCACTGATGCGTTCATAATCGGAGGGCCACACATATAAAATTCGCAGTCTTCTGGCGCTTTATGCTGCTTTAAGTAGTTTTCGAATAACACATTATGAATAAAGCCGGTATAACCCGTCCAGTTATCTTCAGGAAGTGGATCAGACAAAGCAACATGCCATACAAAGTTGTCGTTTTCAGCGGCTAGTTGATCAAAATCTTGCTGATAGAACACTTCACGAGTTGAACGAGCACCATACCAAAAGCTCATTTTGCGCTTAGTTTTGACACTTTTTAGCTGATTAAAAATATGCGACCGCATCGGTGCCATACCAGCACCACCACCAACAAACACCATTTCAGCATCAGTTTCTTTGACAAAAAACTCACCAAATGGGCCAGAAATGGTCACCTTATCGCCCGCTTTTAAATTAAAAATATACGACGACATTTTACCTGGTGCCATACCTGCTTTAGGCGGCGTTGCAATACGCACGTTTAGCATTATCATCCCCTTTTCATCGGGGTAATTGGCCATTGAATAAGCCCGTAATACGTCTTCATCAACGGTAGACACTAAATCAAACAAACCGTACTTAACCCAGTCACCACGATACTCCTCTGGAATATCAAAATCGGCATAACGTACTTCATGAGCCGGTGCTTCAATTTGAATGTAGCCACCTGCTTTAAATAATACCTCTTCACCGTCGGGGATTTTTAATAACAGTTCTTTAATAAATGTCGCTTGGTTATTATTTGAAATAACCTCACATTGCCATTTTTTAACCCCAAAAATTTCTTCATCAACCTCAAGATCCATGTCGGTTCGCACTGTGACTTGGCAAGCCAATCGGCAACCATCTTTGGCTTCTTTTTTAGTAATATGATCAAGTTCAGTTGCTAAAATATCACCACCGCCTGATTTAACTTTCACGCGGCATTGGCCACAAGTACCACCACCACCGCAAGCCGATGGAATAAAAATATTCTGCCCAGATAATGCGCCCAATAGCTTGTCACCCGCAGGAGTTCGTACACTTTTGCTGGCATCACCATTAATGCTGATAGTAATATCATCAGTGTTCACTAACTTACTTTTGGCAGCTAAAATTACCACCACTAGCAAACTTACCACTATGGTAAACATGCCAATACCTATTGCCATTTCCATTAAATAACCCTTCTCTTTACTGCGTTATAACGTAATGCCCGCAAATGACATAAAGCCCAGAGCCATCAAGCCGGTGGTAATAAAGGTGATACCAATACCTTGTAACCCATCAGGAATAGCATGAAACTTCATTCGCTCACGCAATCCCGCTAATAACACAATCGCCATCGCCCAACCCACAGCTGAACCCGCCGCAAATACCACAGACTCAGTAAAGTTATAGTCACGGTTAGCCATAAAAATGACCCCAGCGAAAATGGCACAATTCACCGTTAATAACGGCAAAAAGATCCCCAATGACTGATATAACGTTGGAATATAACGGTCTAAAAACATTTCTAAAATTTGCACCAATGCAGCGATTACCCCAATAAAGGTAATCAACTGTAAGTAGCTTAAATTCAGCTCAGGAAACCCAGCCCAAGCTAATGCGCCTGGGGCTAAGATATTGACGTAGATAATTTGGTTTAATGGCACTGCCAGCACCATGACCACAATCACTGCAACGCCTAAACCAAATGCAGTAGAAACCTTTTTCGACACGGCTAAAAAAGTGCACATACCCAAGAAAAATGACAGCGCCATATTGTCGATAAACGCCGCTTGGATAAATAAATTAAGATAGTGTTCCATGCTGTTTCCTTATCCGCGCTTACGCTGAATGATTTTAATGACCCAAATCATCACGCCAATTAAAAAGAACGCGCTGGGTGGTAAAGTGAACATCTCATTAGCAAGATACCAACCGCCATTTTCAATAGTGGTAAATATGCTGTGACCAAACAAACTGCCACGACCCAGAAGCTCACGAATAAACGCTACTCCCATTAAAATTAAGCCATAACCCAAGGCATTGCCCAAGGCATCAAATACGGCTAAGTGAGGAGGATGTTTCATGGCAAAGGCTTCAGCGCGGCCCATAATGATACAATTAGTGATGATCAAACTGACAAACACCGACAGCTGTTTTGACAATTCATACGCCACATCTTGTAACACCATATCGACAATAATCACCAACGAGGCAATCACCGTCATTTGCGCAATGATCCGTACACTATTAGGAATAAAATTGCGGATACTGGAGATAATCAAGTTAGAAAATACCAACACAAAGGTCACAGCAAGTGTCATGACGAATGCGGTTTGCATCGAATTACTGACCGCTAAAGCCGAACAGACACCTAATACCTGCATTGCCACTGGATTATTAGCAAAAATAGGTGATGTCAGGATCTCGCGAGTTGAAGTGGTATTACTCATTTACTTACCCTCCGCAGCTAACGTGTGTAGATAGGTTTGGTATCCTTCTACGCCAAACCAAAACTCGACTAAGCGCTGAATGCCAACACCTGAACGAGTAGCACCACTTACGCCATCAATACCGTGAATGTCACCGTCTTTGGCGCCGCCTTTAATCACTTTAATGGCAATTTTACCTTTATCATCAAATAGCTTTTTACCTTGCCACAAAGCTAACCACTGTGGGTCGGTAATGAAATCTGCAATACCAGGGGTTTCACCATGTTCATAAAACACGATATTTTCGATAGTGTTTAAGTCGGGTTTTTATCGCCATATAACCGTAAATAATCGACCATAAACCTTTGCCATAAATCGGCATAACAATGCTGGCAAGTTGACCATTAGTGTCATACACCTCAAAAATACGAATGTCAGTCGCCATGGTTTTAATTTTGGCGATATCCTTTTTCGGCTTGATAGACGTTTCTGGGTTAATCGATGCCATGCGTTCGTCAAAATCTAGTAAATTGGCTTTTTCAGTGACCTTGCCGGTCGCTAAGTTAACCATCTTAGGTTTCACTCGTTGAGCAAATAATTCACTAAAGTCACCTTGGCTAATGTCGATATCTGCTGCCGTTAACACAAACTGCTGCACTTCTTCACGCTTTTTAGCCAACTTACGCTCTTTTAAGATCTCAACGGTACCTGTGATCATAAATGAGCAAACTAGGCTTAAAATGATAATAAAAACCATTGTTCCAGCGATGCTATCTTTCTTAAAGGCCATGACGTTTTAGTCTCCGTTTAATATTGGCACGTGCGACTAAGTAGTCGAATAACGGTGCCCATAAATTAGTAAACAAAATAGCCAACATAATGCCCTCGGGCATTTTTGTATTCAGTAAGCGAATAATAATGGTCATAAAACCAATCATAAAACCATAAGCAAACTTGGCTTTACGGGTATATGATGCCGTTACTGGATCGGTGGCCATAAACATCATTCCCAATGCAAAACCACCAGTGACTAAGTGCCATGTCCACGGCATTGCCGCCATCGGATTTCGGCTAGAACCAAAGTAGTTAAACAGCACCACGGTAATGATCATTCCCAGCATCACACCAGCTACCACACGCCAATCAGCTACGCGAGTCAGTAATAAAATACCACCACCAATTAAAATGGCTAAGGTACTGGTTTCACCAACTGCACCTGGAGTAAAGCCTAAAAAGGCATTCCACCAGCTGGTGTCGGTCAACACACTAAACCAACTCACATCGATAAAGCTTAATTTTTTTGCCGCGGTAAGGGTTAATGTGGTGGCACCAGAAAAGCCATCAACGGCCACAAACTGACCTAACGCCACCACCTCTGTTGGATATGCAAAATAAATAAACGCATAGCCTGCTAACGCAGGGTTTAAAAAGTTATACCCCATGCCACCAAACATTTCTTTGGCCACGACCACCCCAAAACTAAGACCTAAAGCCACAATCCATAAAGGTGTTGATATCGGTAAAATGAGTGAGAACAATAACGCAGTGATAAAGAAGCCTTCGTGGAGTTCTTGGCGGCGCACTTTGGCAAACACCACTTCCCACATCAAACTGACCACCAACGCCGTTAAGTAAAATGGCACATAAAAACTGGCACCATAGGCGAACAAACTGATCAAGCCTGCGCTTTCTGTGAGTGGGCCGAACAATAAGTTATAAAAGGCAAGTTGCCATACATCCGGCTGTGTTGCCCCGGCAATAATAGCCATTTGAGCTTGCAGGCCAATGTTGTACATACCCACTAACATGGCAGGGAATAAACACATGCCCACAATGTGCATAGTACGTTTAACATCAATAGCATCACGAATATGCACATCACCTTTGGTGCTGCGGCCATTGGCGATCCACAACGATCGTAAATAGCTGCGCATCGAGTCGCCATGAGCGTAATAGCTGTCTTGTTTGCTGGGCTTTTTCTGTTGCTGACTCATTAACCTTCCCTCTCGATAATATCTAGGCAAGCACGAAGTTCTTTGCCAAAATCATATTTTCCTGGGCACACAAAGGTACACAAGGCTAAGTCTTCTTCGTCGAGTTCTAATGCGCCAAGCAATTGCGCTTCATCGGTATCTCGCACCACTAAATCGCGTACTAATAAGATGGGTAAAATATCTAATGGCATTACGCGGGCGAGTTGGCCATAGGCCATCATTGCGCGCGGAGATCCACCAGCATGGGTGGTAAAATCGAAGAGTTTTTTGGTATGACTAAAACCTGACATCATGATGCCGGTAAGCGAAAACTTACTGCTATCATGGCGAACCCAAGGCAACAATTCTTGACGTTCATTTTCAGTCAAGACACTGATTTGATTATGGAATCGGCCAAGATAATCATAAACGTCTACCGCGGTATGGCCAGACAACACTGAACCCGACACTATCCGTGATTGTTGTTGATTAATTTCATCTGTAACCCATTCACTGAGTTTGGCGCCCATTTGGGTGCGCACTAGTCGTGGTTTTAACACGTTAGGGCCAGCTAATGCCACGATGCGATCGGTATACAGCTCGCCAGTTAAAAACAGTTTTCCAAAGGCGATCACGTCTTGATAACCCACATGCCATACTTGGCGTTCAATACTGGCGGGTAACAAATAATGAATGTGGGTGCCGACTAATCCGGCCGGATGCACGCCGTTAAAGCGGTGCACACTCACTTTTGATAAGTCGTATTCGCTAGCTGCATCAGCTAATAATGAGGCACCATCGTCTTGGCATAAATACACTTGACCGCTTGTCAAAAACGTTAAGGCAAATAATCCAGCTTGAAAAGCCTGTGCTTGAGTGGCAATGATGACCCGTGGGTCTGGCGCCAGAGGATTAGTATCAACAGCGGTAACAAATATACCAGCAGGAGCGACATCTAATTGAGGTACGCGAGAAAAAGGACGTGTCCGCAACGCGGTCCATAAACCACTGCGAACTAAACCGTCTTTAACGGTTTGATTTGATAGCGCATGAATATCTACTGATCCAAGAATAATGGCAGGATCTTGCTTAGCATCGCAATCAATCACCACCGACTGCAGCACGCGACGGTCTCCGCGATTAATCGCGCAAACAACTCCGCTTGCAGGCGCGGTAAATAATACGCCAGGGGTTTTCTTGTCTTCAAACAGCACTTGGCCTTTGACGACCTTATCGCCGACTTCAACCAACATCGTTGGTTTTAAACCCACATATTCCTCACCAATTAACGCAACTTGGGTCGTTTTAGGGGCGTCATCGATTTGCTGCAGCGGTTCTCCAGCAATCGGGATATCAAGTCCGCGCTTAATAGTTATTACTGGATTGGTAACACCAGCCATCACATTCACCATCTAAAAATATTCGATAGCTAATGTTATATGTTTGCAACTACTAATATAGTAACTAAGATCACACTCCGGGCGAGGACTGTAATTTTGAAACATAACTGAATAGCAAAAATGTGAACCCGGTCAATTTATCATTCAGGATAAAACAATTTATGTAATTTTAATGTCAAAATGGTTTGTACATTCAAACTTGGTCACGCGGCTTGGTGGCCACAATCCTAGGCACAAATACTCACCTTAAATCTATGATCAATTAAGGTATTCCCCTTAACATATCCGCGCAAAACACCAGTAAAATGAAAGAGTATAGTGAATGCCGGATAACATTTAAGCCCAACAATAACCTTACATGAATCAGTTAGATTGCCGTATCAATCGGCCTTGTTCTAACAGGTACACGGCATCCATTTGCTCTAAAGCCGTTAAACGGTGGCTGATCATTAATAGCGTTTTGTGCTGAGCAAAATCGAGTAACACTTTAAGAATGTCACGCTCAGTTCGTTTATCAAGTCCTTCTGTCGGCTCATCTAGCAGTAACAAAGGAGCATCACGTAATAGTGCTCGAGCTACGCCAATTCTGCGCTGTTCGCCACCGGATAATTGCCGGCCGCCTTCACCTATCCAGCAATCTAATGGTGTATCACCTTGCAATAAGGTTTGCAGGCCCACTTTATCTAATACTTCAATAAAACGTTGATCATGGGCTTTTTTGGCTTCGCCTTGTAAGTACGGCAACGCCAAAGCTAAATTGTCACGTAACGTACCGGAAAACAGATAAATACGTTGGCTTACAACAGTCATTGCTGCCCGTAAATTAATATCGCTATAGTCACTTATTGGTTGACCATCAAGCGTAATCGCTCCCTGCTGCGCCGCCCAATCACGGGTAATCAATCCCAATAAACTTGATTTACCACACCCTGTAGGGCCCAAAATAGCAACTTTCTCACCGGCATGAATGGTCAAATCTAAACCTTGCAACACCGGAGAATGGCTATGATAACCAAAGTGAATATCAGTGATCTGCAAGGCCCCATAATAGGCTTGCAAATCACTATTAAGATTAAATACTACACTAGGTGTTTGCTCAGTAATTTCAGTCACCCGTCGCGCGGCAAGTACTGTGCTTGATAAATGTTGAAATGCACCCGCTATCGGCATCATCATTTCAAGGCTAGCCATAGTGGCAAATACCATAAGCGCCATCAAAGGTCCTGGAGGCGAGATCTCACCCACACCTTGACCGGCAAAATACAACATAAGCACAACGGCAGTGCCATTGATTAATATCAATAACGCTTGGCTTAAGCCAGTGATATTGGCCATCGTCGTTTGCTGGCTAAATAAACTGTGCTGTGCTTGCTCAAGCTTAGCCAAATAGCGCTGATTAGCGCCAAATATACTTAGCTCAGCTTGCCCCTGAATAACATCAAGCAACTCTATTCGATATTGCCTTTGTGCCTGCATTAGTACTTGTCCTGGTGCCTTACCTAAATAATAAAATACCAGTGGTAAGATAAGCCAAGCGGCCAGTAATAAGGCACATAAACTTAAGGCTAAATGGCTATCAAACCATCCAAGAAATACCAACAAAGTGCCAATCATCATCAAGGACGCGGCCATTGGAGTGAGCAGGCGTAAATAGAGGTGATCTAAGGTATCAATATCCGCCACTAAACGATTGAGTAAATCTCCGCGGCGTAAACCTTGTAAGTTAGCCGCACTCAAAGGCAACAATTTATTCCATGCCCAAACACGCAATTGGGTCAACAATTTAAAGGTTGCTTCATGGGTGGCTAAGCGCTCACCATAACGGCTTGCCGTGCGGGCGATAGAGAAAAATCGCACCCCTCCGGCAGGAGTAAAAAAGTTAAACGTTTGCGCGGTTACTACCGTCAACCCCGCTACAGCACTGGCAGATAAAAACCAGCCAGATAATGACAATAAACCAATCCCCGTCAGTAAAGTGATAAATGTGAGTAACAGTCCGACTAACATCATCAACCACTGGCGGCGAAACAAAGAAACAAAAGGGCGTAATACTTGGATAATACTGCGCGGGGTGGCGTCAACGGGTTGCGACATTAGCACACCTCCTGTTGTTGATTAATCATTTGCGACAATAAGCCGTCAACCTGTTGTAAATCATTAACATGGCCTTGTTGCACAACGCATCCTTTCTCCATCACCAAAACACAATTCATACTGTATAAATCGTCTAATTTATGGGTCACAGTTAATGCCGTTACCGACTGCATCGCGGTATTTAAGGCGGCCAGCACCGATTGCTCACTTTGAGTATCTAAACTGGCTGTGGGTTCATCTAATAAAAATAACTTTGCTGGTTGCGCTAACGCCCGAGCTAAAGCAAAACGCTGCGCTTGGCCTACCGATACGCCAGCACTTTGATCACTAATAACTAAATCGAGCCCTAATGGATGTTGGATAACAAACTCGCTGATATTGGCCTGTTCAAGCAACGCCATAATCTGTTCATCGTTCAATTGTGGGTTGGCCAAAGCAACGTTTTCTCTCACAGTGCCATGAAATAATTGCGGGTCTTGGCCTAACCAAGCCAGATGTTGACGCCATTGCGCCACATTAAGCTGTGATAACTCATGACCATTAATCAGTAATGAGCCTTGATAAGGTAAAAAGCCTAGTAAGGCATTAAGCAAACTGGTTTTGCCTGCGCCACTGGGGCCAACTATCGCCCACTGCTCACCAGCGGGTAACGTAAAGGATATCGGCCCAGCTAAACGCTGGCCATCTAGGCTAAACACTTCAACGCCAATAGCTTGAATACTGATACTGCTAGCAGAAAAAGCCATAGTTTCTGAGGTAGATTCGACATTAGTAGGTGTACTGACTTGATAATCAAGCAACTCGACCAGCGCTTCAGCAGCACCTATGGCTTGAGCTTTGGCATGATAATGAGTGCCTAAATCACGCAGTGGTTGATAAAACTCTGGCGCTAAAATGAGCACAAACATACCGGTAAATAAACTAATGGGTACGCCATAATGACCAAAATCTAAATGGTCTAAATAACTAAAGCCAAAATACACAGCCAATACCGCAATCGACACCGCAGCAAAGAACTCTAAAACCGCTGAACTAAGAAAAGCCAAGCGTAATACCGACATCGTTCTCGCTCGAAAATCTTCCGAGGCGTGTTCAATATTAACTAACTCAGCCTCACCACGATTAAACAGTTTTAAGGTTTGCAGCCCTTTTAATCGATCCATAAAGTAGCCACTTAAACGCGACAACGCCTGCATATTTTTACGATTGGCATCAGCCGCACCCATGCCAACTAAAATCATAAACAGCGGAATTAATGGCGCGGTAGCCAACAAAATGATCCCCGCGGCCCAATTTAGCGGAAACACGCACACTAATATCAATAAAGGAATAAACCCGGCTAACATCATCTGCGGTAGATATTTAGCATAAAAGTCATGTAAATCTTCAACCTGTTCAAACACTAAGGTTGCCCAAGCACCAGCAGGTTTTCCTTTAATAAATACTGGCCCTAAGGCAACTAACTTATTAAGTACGGCTTGGCGTATGTCTTCACGTAAACGTTTACCGGCCTCAAAGCTTATCCGTTCACGTACTTGTGCTAACAATGCGCGTATTAATAACAAAGCAATAAGTGCAAAGAACTCACGACTCAGTGCTGCGGGAGCGACCATATCAATAATCACCCCCTGCAAAATTTGCGCAATAAACAAGGCTTGCCCCACTATTGCGATGCCATTTAGCACGCCACACAACACAGATAATTTGAGGAAAATACCACAAGAGGATTGCTGACTTTTGAGCCATTTGGCTAATGACTTTTCTAACGACTTGTCCATGAAACTCCGGTAGCGTTATCGATGACCACTTTAAGCACGCAGTATCGCAGTACTGGCGTTGAGTTAACACTTAAAGCAGTGTAAATGTTATCTGATTCACATTTTGCTAATAAAGGCTTATGTAAAGATTAAATTTAGCGACATTGTGGCTAAAACGTATTCCATTCAATAAAGTATATCGTTTAAAAAGAGTCCGATGGATTGCAAGTCAACATAACTATGCTCATCACAAGCATGAGCAATAACATGACACGGCTTACGAGCAAACAGAAAGACTAAATGGTGACGGTAAGTTACTGTGGGTAACCCCCTTTATTGAGCACGACTATTGATCACGACTCTGGCCATATTTTACTAATACGTGCCAAAGTAACTTTAGGTCTTGTCGCTTTTTTGAATGTGCTCCACGCTCACTCCACGAAGCTGGTTTTTTTTGCAATTGATAGGCCGCGCGCCCAATAATTTCTGCATTAATTAATTCATCTTCAGCAATGCTTTGAGCCAAAATAGGCATAGCAGCACCACGGAAATCATCGGGTACTTGCGCAACATTGATTTGCCGCCCTTGATGCCAATACAATTCAATTTCGTATTCATGGCACAAAGCAATCAATGAATCACCAATAGCCGTTCCTTTAAAGGAGGGATCCGCCACTAGCATAGCAATATCTTGATCCAGCGATACAGTGCCGTGAATTTGAGCTTCAATATAATGGTCTAAATTCCCACTTGGCACCTTGTCAAAACGGTGGCTCATGTCATCAGTCAAATGCTGACTAAAATAGTCAATCAGCTTACTCGGCTTAAGCCCTGAAATCCCCAAGGCATATTGACGCTCAAAACTTTCGCTGAGTAATGCCGCTAGAATCGCGTCAAAGCACTTTATGGTGCCCTTTTCTTTAGGCAATCGATAAGAGTCCATGTAACTAAAAGTACATCGTGATAAGACTTGAGGATGAGTGACTAAATAGCAGCTGCCAAAGCGAGGTGCTGGGCCTAGCGGACATAAACCAAAATCTAACGCACCATATTTAGGTCGATTCTTAATACCAGAATAGCAGTGCCCAAATAATTGGTTTTCCCAATGGTCACGAGACCCACCTAACTCGGGTGATAAATGACCATTAGACACGTGGGTTTCAAACTGGCTTTTATACACGCCATCACGTAATAAACCATCAACGACAGTGAGACCTCGGTTATCTATTTGATCGGGATGAAAATGCAATGAGACTCGACTATGTTGCGCCAGCTCACGCATAGCTAGCTGGAGTGATAAGGTTGAAATATTAGACATTAACAGCACATTTTTGATCACGGCATGAGCATGATCTCGCAGCTCATATGCCATTTTCTCTATGTGGGTTTGAGCCGTTAATTTCATCAGTAAAAGACACCTTATGGTAAACCAGCTCAGCTAAGTCGCTGAATATATTTAATACAAAACGAGTGATGATTTTATTGTATGTAATAAGTCGACTTTTAGCACTGATCCAAGTGTGAAGATTAACACGATTTCATTAAATCGCTGTATTTCGACATCAAAATCGACGAGTTTTAACGATTAAATAGCCCATTATGAGTCACTTTATGAGGGGATATATCGCTGGCCACGCAGGGATTTGATAGCACTTATAACGGTTTTCAGGTAAGCTTCACGGCCGCCGTTAATGGCTACCTTTTATTCAAAGCAACAATGCGTTGCCCAAAGAGATTTTTCTATGAGTTTTTCCTCACTTGGTCTGAATGCTGCTATTTTAAAAGCGGTTGAAAAACAAGGTTACGACACCCCCTCTCCAATTCAAGCACAAGCAATACCAGCAGTTTTAGCCGGCCAAGATGTTATGGCAGCAGCACAAACAGGGACAGGAAAAACAGCTGGTTTTACCCTGCCAATTTTAGAACTATTATCTAAAGGTGAACGCGCGCAACGTGGTCAAGTCCGTGCATTAGTGTTAACACCTACCCGCGAGCTTGCCGCACAAGTACAAGAAAGCGTCGCGACTTACGGCATCAACTTACCGCTCAAATCGGCGGTAGTATTTGGTGGTGTGTCTATCGTGCCACAATTAGCTGCGCTCAGAAACGGAGTTGACATTTTAGTGGCAACACCAGGTCGTTTACTCGACTTATGCCAGCAAAAAGCCATTAGCTTCAGCAAATTAGAAATTTTGGTGTTAGACGAAGCAGACCGCATGCTCGACATGGGCTTTATTCGCGATATTAAAAAGGTATTGGCACTATTACCTGCCAAACGCCAAAACTTAATGTTTTCAGCTACATTTTCGAATGAAATTCGTGAGTTGGCGAAAGGTCTAGTTAACAATCCAGTCGAAATTTCAGTCACGCCGCGTAATGCCACGGCAAACACTGTGACTCAATGTGTGTATCCAGTAGATAAAACGCGTAAATCATTGGCACTAATTGAACTGATTAAAACCAATGATTGGAAACAAGTGTTAGTGTTTTCTCGTACCAAACACGGTGCTAACCGTTTAGCCAAAAGCCTGGACGCTGCGGGCATTAAAGCCGCTGCCATACATGGTAATAAAAGCCAAACAGCACGCACTAAAGCCTTGGCTGATTTTAAAGCCGGCGCGGTGCAAGTGATGGTCGCGACCGATATTGCTGCCCGTGGTATAGATATCGATCAACTGCCATTTGTGGTTAACTTTGACTTACCAAACGTACCTGAAGATTATGTGCATCGTATTGGCCGTACTGGCCGTGCAGGCTCAACAGGCCAAGCGGTATCATTAGTCGGTCTTGAAGAAGTTAAGCTACTGCATGATATCGAACGATTAATTAATCGTGTCATTGAGCGTAAGCAACTTGCTGGTTTTGAAGCGCCGTTTACTATCCCAGAAGCAGGTAGCAGATCTGGCGGCAGTGGAGCCAAAAAGCCCAACCCGAACCGCAGTAAGCATGCTCAACAACATGCCAATGACGGCACTCAAGCTGAAAAACCTGCACGTAACCACGATTCTCGCCAGCAATCTCGTGGACAAGATAAGCCTGTAGATCCTAAAGCTGCAGCAAGAGCAAATGGTAATAAGCCTCCACAGCGTAATCGTCCACCACGTCGCAGTGGTACTGCACCAGTCACATCTGCAAGCAGTAATCCTTATGCCAACGCTAAAGTAAAAAGCTAATTCGTTAACCGCTAACTTGCGATAAACATAAAAAAACCGGTGAACATTGTTCACCGGTTTTTTATTATTCATTGATAACCCAATTGGATCTCACGGATAGCAAATAGACAAAATTGGGTTATCAGTTGTACGTTTTAAGCGATTCGTTTTAAGTGCAGCCGTTACATAAACCAAGCTCGGTAGCTACGGCCTTTTAACTTACCTTTACTGATAATGTTTAATGCTTGCTTAGACACATTACTTTTTACAGCAAAGTACGCACGAATGTCAGTCACTTTAATTTTACCGATATCGTTAAAATCTAATCCATTACCACCAGTTAATGCACCAACAATGTCACCTGGACGAATTTTTGCTTTTTGCCGGCTTCAATTTGAATTGTAACCATTTCAGCAGCAAGCGGTTGCTTGTTTAACGCACTCATTGGCGGTAAAGGCTCGCTGACCACGTCTTTATTCATGGCTTCTTCAATCATCGCCATTTTGTAACCATCTTCTTCACCAAAGAAAGTATAAGCGCTGCCCGAACTGCCTGCACGGCCAGTACGACCAATACGGTGAATATGCACTTCGGTATCGTAGGCAATATGATAATTAAATACCGCATCTAATTCATCAATGTCTAAACCACGTGCCGCGACGTCGGTGGCCACTAAAATACGCGCACTACGGTTAGCAAATTGGACTAACATTTGATCACGATCCCGTTGCTCTAAGTCGCCATGCAATGCTAATACACTAAAGCCAAACTCATGTAATGAGTCAGCCACTTGTTGGGTTTCACGCTTGGTATTACAAAACACCACAGAGCTTTCTGGCTGCTTATCCAGTAACAATAAACGCAATGCTTCAAGACGACCTTGGCTATCTTCAATACGGTAGAAATGCTGATCAATCGTTAAGTTGTCGTGCTTAGCCTCAACTTTAACCATTACTGGGTTATACATAATTTGATCGGCAATCGACTTAATTTGATCAGGGAAAGTCGCGCTAAACAATAACGTTTGACGCTCACGCGGCGCGGCAGCAATAATTTGATCAATATGCTGTTGAAAACCCATTTCTAGCATGCGATCCGCTTCATCTAAAATCAGCGTATCCATGTTGCTTAAATCTAAACGGTTACGATCTAAATGATCGACAATCCGCCCCGGCGTGCCGACAATAATATGCGCGCCATGTTCTAGTGAACCCACTTGCGGCCCCATTGGAACACCACCACAAAGCGTAAGCACTTTTACGTTATGAATACCACGAGCTAAGGTACGGATTTCTTTAGCGACTTGATCGGCTAATTCGCGTGTTGGACACAACACCATAGTTTGGATATGAAAGCGTTTTACATCCAACTTATTCAAAAGCCCTAAACCAAAAGCGGCAGTTTTACCCGAGCCAGTCATCGCTTGACCAATAACATCTTCACCAGCCAAAATCGGCGGTAAGCTCTCGGCTTGGATCTGAGTCATCGATTCAAAACCCATAGTTTGGAGGTTTTCAAGCAATTCAGGTTTTAAATTAAGTGATGCAAAAGCCGGGTTAACGACTTGTTCTGTAGACTGACTCAAGGCAAATATCCTCTGATATCGAAAGGTAAAAAGCAGACAAAAGCTGCAAAAAAATATACCAATACCATTACATAAATGAGCCATTATCATGCAAAAAATCCGTTAATAGCGAAACAAAATGAACCTATACAATGATGTATATGAAAAAATGCTTACTGCTATTTTTGAACGATTTATCTTGCCAGAAGGAACAGATAATAAATAAGATTGGTGTTAGCACAGGTATTAAAACAAACCCGAGCCAGATGTCAGCTATTGTAGCAATTTTATTGCTAGTTCGCAGACAAATATTTACCGAGAGTTCTGCTTATGGTGCACCTAAGACTACACAATTTGGCCAAAATGACCTTGCTGATAATCGCGAACAGCTTGCTCTATCTCAGCTCGGGTATTCATCACGAACGGGCCCATCTGGACAATTTTTTCATTAATAGGCTTGCCCGCTAATATTAACAGCCCAGCACCGGTCGCCTCAGTTTGAAAACAGCACACTTCTTGTGCGTCCAACACTAACAACTGCCCTGCTCCTGCGGTTTCACGTAGACCTTGTGAATCAATATAGTTAAGTTCACCTGCATACACATAAACGCATACGGTTTGGTGCTCAGCAAGACTCAAGGTGCCATGACCATATGCAGTTAAGGTTAAATCGGCAATGGCCCCTTGACCAGCTAACCCCTGAATAGCTGACGTAATCTTATGTGGTTGATTAATAAATCCCCAACTCCCGGCCAAGGCAACAAGTGATGCACCGTGTTCGTTATCTAAACGTGGGTTAGCCTGTTGGCTGGTGTCTTGATAAATCGGCGGGCGCATTTTGTGTTTTGCTGGCATATTGATCCAAATTTGGAACCCATGCAGCCCTTCTTTGGCATCGGCTAATGGCATTTCAGAATGCACCACGCCACTGCCAGTACTCATCCACTGTACGTCACCAGCACGAATAGGTTTAACATTGCCCATTTGATCGCGATGTTCAAAGCCACCTTTACGAATATAAGTAAAGGTTTCTACACCTCTATGTGGATGCGGCGGAAAACCACCAATAAAATCTTGTTCATCATCAGACTTAATCTCATCGATCATTAAATATGGATCGAAACGAAGCTTATCAAAGTCAGCAACACGATTGATGTTCACACCATCACCGTCCATTGCGGGCAAGGCGCTAATACGCTGTAATACTTTCATGAAAACCTCGGCGACTAAAAAATAATCTCTCAATCATAGCAGCCATCTAACTGAATAAATATTGCATAATAGTGTCGTTTCCTTTCGAAAAAATCGACTAATAAAAGAACTTATGTCTTTTGCTTAAACAAGATAAATATACCCAAACACATTAATGAACTTTACGCTCTATTAACAATCAAAAAAACTGATAACACTTCGATAAAGTGATTGATATAAATGGAAGTAATAACGGTTGGCAGGGAGCCACAACACTCTCTATTTTCAACACACGCGCCTAAAATATATTGGCTTAAGCCTGTGCTAACGGCATTAATCATCCATGCTTTATTGATTTATATGCTGATTGCGTTTTGGTATCAAGACACAACGCAACGAACGTCTACTTTAATGATTAAACCTTCGACAACCGCAATAAAAAGCTATCTCATGACTTCAACGCAATACCAATCAATGATCCACACAAATTTACCACCAAAGCTTAATGAGCAAAGAGATATCGAATACGTAAATCGTAACCCATCCATTATTGATGTTAGCCAATCAACGTCCATAACAAAAGATACGCAAGCCTCATTAGATGAAGTGGTGCCATCAAACAACAAACGCAACACTATACAATCGATTTCGAGTGCAAAAATACCTATTGCTTTGCCAAGTCAAATAAAACCAGAGACTACCACTAACCTAAACAAGTCCGTGCCTTCATTAACATCAATACAGCAAGCATCAAGCCAGTATATTCAACGAGATAACATTGATGAACTAGAACTACTCATCAGTTCACAGACCGCATTACCCAAAAAAAACGTTGGCACCATGAGCGAAATGGATCCTCAATTAGATTTCATTGAGTTAACCCCCAAAGTCGATACAAGCCAGCCCAACACCTTAAATCACCGATTAGACCCTAATAGAATTGTAAAACAAGGAGATTATTGCTACCGAGTAGTCGATCTCGCTACCCAGGTTAACCCCCATGGTTGGGGATTAGGTTTCGCAGAATATTGTGGCGAAGATGAATCTAAAAAGCAGCTAACAGAAGCGATTAACAACAGGATAAGCAAAGTAAAATGATCTCAGCCTGAGCTAAGTCATCAGATCCAAATCGATGATAGTACAATCTAATTAAATTGATTTACCAACTCAGTTTGACGGTTTCCCTGACCGCTAATTTCTTGACTATGTATTGCTGCATGATGACAATTCTGTTCGATTTGATTAATGCCATCTTGTAATATCATAGCATTAGTATAAATTTGATTAACAACAGCAGCTTGCTCTTCTGCAGCAACTGAAATTTGCTCGCCATTACTTTCGATAATCCCCATCACTTCGCTCACCGAAATCAGGCTTTGCTCGAGCATTTTACTGGAATCGATGCTCCTATTGGTCAAAATATCACTTCGTTCCATTTGCGCAACCGCCTTTGCGGTTGTCTGACTCAGTGTATTGATAATAGCGTGTATTTCATGTGCAGAAGTTGCCGAGCGACTGGCCAAGTTACGTATCTCGTCTGCGACCACCGCAAATCCTCTGCCCGACTCTCCAGCTCTCGCAGCTTCAATAGCAGCATTGAGTGAAAGTAAGTTTGTTTGCTGCGCAATACTCTCGATCACATCGACCACTTGGTTTACGTTTTGACATTGCTGATCCAATGAAGAAATAGCAAGACGAGACTCCTCCAATAAGTTATTAATTTCCGTAGTCGCGATTTGGCTGCTAGCTAATGCCACCTTAGTTGACTGTATTTGGTTAACTAAGTGATGAATTTCTGTTGTTGAATTTGTGGTATTTTTAGCGATATCGGTAACCGAAGAGCTCATTTGGCCGATGGCTGTGACAACTTGTTCCAGGTTTTGCGACTGCGTCACCAACTGGTTTTGATTTGCTTGATTTTGTTGTTGATGCTCTTCTAAACCTTGCTGCAATTCCTCGCCACTGTCTTTTATACGTCCAACCACCGCCAGCGTTTCAGCTTTTTGCATCCGTAGACTTAACTCGATATGGGAAAGCTCATCGGTATAACCAGTGTAAACAAATTGATTTAGCGGATTATCGTGTATTTTTTCACTCAACATCAGGATTTGGCTAAAACGCTGCTTAAGAACATAAAGCGGCCGACAAAAACAGATAATGGCCACAATAAATGCGAGTACCGTGAAAAAACCATTGGAGTAAGGTAAGGACATCAATAACCCTACTGATAACAACCAAGCCAATAAGAGTTTGGTAATAATACAGGCGCCAAACTTTGGCTTGGCGGCTTTTCCAGCATTAATGGCATCGTAACAGGCTTGGGCGCGTTCAGTCAGCTCTGCTTCAGGCTGAGTTCTTACCGACTGGTACTCGCAAATAGTCCCGTTACGTTTAATCGGGGTGACATAAGCATTAACCCAATAATATTGACCATTTTTACAGCGATTCTTCACCAATCCCATCCAGCTTTTTCCCTGCTTAATAGTGTCCCATAGGTCACTAAATGCAGCTTTAGGCATATCAGGATGACGAACTATGCAGTGGGGATGATTGATAAGTTCATCTTCTTTATAACCACTGACAGTCATAAAGTCATCGTTAACATGAGTAATAATACTGTCTAAATCGGTTGTCGAAAGAATCATATAATCCGACGGATAAGTGACTTCCTCATCGATGATATCTTTTATGGTCATGTTGATATGTTAACGTCATTAAGTAAATAAGTGAGCCGATTATTAAACAATCAGTATTACTTGTATGTGATGACTCACGACTTTAATCAGTAAATAATTAACATCTTTAAAATATATGCGATAAGTCACATTGATAACAACCAAAGTCAATGTGGCATCAAAGTTTACGTTGAGAAGTATTGATTAATCATATAAATGATTATGGTGCTAGAGATAGATTTTTGAGGCCAACCGCTACCATAAGAAAATCAATAGTGACGAAATAACAGCTATTATGCCAATGAGTAGAATCACTCTTGATGATTTGATATCAAAGAAAAAAGCAATATTCAAATACTGTGACACGCTTATTACCAACAGTGCCAAAAACAATACGCCTTGACACCTTATAGTACCAAGCGGAAACCGAGGTAGAAGGAGTAACCACTATTCAGACTCTCTACAATGCAAACAATTAACTTGATAATATGATGAGCAAGATAATGGCTATTATCATTATTTATTCGGTTTTAATTTTACTTAAAGTAATTAAAACCTAAAGATGCCATAGGATAAAGTGATTTAATATTACGTCTATATTTAGCAAAGATAATAGTGGCTATGGTGACAGCAATAGTGACCCCAAAAGGATGCTTTTGGGTTTGTTTTTTAACAGAGTAAAGTAATAAATTGATCGATAATTCACTCTGTCTAGCTGATACGTTACCTTGCATACGCTTTAGCTTAATCGAGTGATTGAGATGCTTTAGAGATGACATCCATACCCTCCTTTAATTGCGAGATAGTGTCTTTAAAGCCAAAAAACTGCATTAGGTATTTTTGCCAGTAAACTAGACCGACTAAAACCATACTCATTGTGAATAGAAATAGTCCTACTCCGATAAGCATGTTGTGAGTAATGCTATATGAAACAATTCCTACACTGACACATATACTGAAAATAAAAAGTACCAATAAAGGAATAAACAAAAGTTGGCAAACAAGAAATTTTTTCGCCACAACAATATTTCTAGAGACTTCCATAAAGAAAAGTTGGACAGTAGATTCTGACCACTGCCCAATATCTTGCGCGACTTTTGATACCTTATTAAAAATATCAGTTATTTCGTCAACATTAGCATTAACCTCATCGGAATTAGATAACGGATCGGCTTGCGTACCGTCAGAGATCTTATTGTTACTCGACACTGTCTTGGTGTTTTCCATAATAAAATCTCTCCGGTTACCTTTTTACTTTGTAATTTTCGAAATTGCCCAGCCAGCTAAAAATGCACACCCAACACTGAGTAAAGGATGTTCCTTTATCATGTTTTCAGCTTGATGGGTTGCAGACTTAACTTTTGCAGAGCCTTCATTGAGTGATTCTTTGGCGTGATCTTTTAAAGAACTAACGGCTTCTGATGTTGCCTCTTCAGCCAAATGATAAGCATCTTTGACTTTTTCTTGAGAGTCTTGATTTTTTTCTTTTGTTGTAGCCATTTTAATCTCCTTAAATAATCTTTCGAGTTCTATTATTACGAATAAATAGCAATAATAAATGATTACATCCAAACATTACTATCTAACATAAAATAGGTAAATCAATACAATATCAATTTAAAAACGATAAAGTATCGATTGTTATTAGTTATGATGCGAATGACATGCCACAATGATAATATTAACCATAAAAGTTATAGATGAATGATATAAATAGCTTTTTATTACAACCACATTAAATTTAAATACCTAAATACATTTAACTTTGTATTTTTTACAGGTAATTATATTAAATCATGTAAAAATTACTCAAAAAACCATGTGAGTAGAATCAATTTTTATTATAAAAACATTTATTCGCTAGATGATTAAACACGCTGAAATATTCTTTGATAATAAAATATGTATGAGTAGTATTAGAGACGAACTCTATCCTCCATTACCCTATAATATATCCTCACGGTTTAGACATTTCATCAATCTAATATACAAAAAAGAAAGCAGTAAAAAATCAACTCAACAATGGTTATGCATAAATGTCATAGTGTCGATATACCAGCACTGTTAGCATTTATATGGGTCACACTATTGATGTGTGCTAGATAACGGTAAATCAATCAAAACACGGTATAATCACGGTGAATTAATGATGAGAGGAAGATAACGTGCTGACAAAAATTCTAGTCACACTATTAGTGATTATTGGCGCTATTGTGTACTTACGTCGCGGTCGAGGTAATAAAGTCAGTCACAGCGCTGCAATGGCTGAAGCAGAAAAATATCCCTTTTTTAGTCGGGCAATTATTTACGCAATGATTGCTATGTCGATGTTAGCAACTGCAGGTTATTGGGGCTGGAGTTTGTATGACGACAACACTGTGGTTGATGTAACAATTTCATCCCCCATAGAAGCGATGACAGCAAGTTACAAAGTCCGTAAAAAAGATATTGAAGCAGAGAAGATTACCACTATTGACGGGATTCAAATCCGTTTATCGAATCAAGAAAGATTAACCATCAAAGCGACCAAGGGGCAATAATACCTCAAGCTTCAATGCTCATGCTTTGACTTAATCATGCCAAACATACTGCCATGTCTTTGATCTTTTATCCTAGTTCTGCCGATTTCAATCATCAAGGCGATTTATTCGCCAGCAACATGGCTTAGCCCCACCATAATATTGTGCTGCGCCTCTGTCCCATGGTGCAGATCATTACGATAAAATAATCATCAGCACTATAGGTAAACCCTCAGAACAATGGTATTGAGGCTAGGCAAGATCAATGTCGTACCTTTGGCCGAAAAACAACAGCCAGCAGCGGCCTCTGGATAAAATTAACGACTCCATCTTCATCGACACAATCCACAATACCATGATGAGTAACATTGATATCTCAGGGCAGAGACTGGCTTGAGCTTAACATTAGGTTTACCGATCTCATCAACAATCTAGTTGCAGAATGAAAAAATTGTTTTCATCGCTTCACATGCTAAAGACCCGTTTGCTAAACACTTGATATAATTCTTGTAAGTTATTTTATTTATCGTGCTGCTAATTACCACTTTTCTACTATCCTAGGTCTATAGAATATAATTTTTATTCAATAGCATTATTTAAGCAAAAAATACTTTCTCTAAGTGCATCAAATCCTTGTATTATTAATGTTGAAATGCTTCAACATCAGGTGGTAGTTAGATGTCTAATACGTATAAACAAATGCGTTGCTTTATTATATTCCTGTCATCTGCTTGTTTTAGCCTTGCTGCCTATTCTGAAGATACATTAAGTGTATTGGCATGGCCTGGGTATGCTGATCCAGATTTAGTTAATATTTTTGAACAGCGTTATCAGGTTAAGGTTAATGTCACCTTGGTTGAATCTGATGACACTATGTGGAATCGGTTAAATGCAGGTATTGGGGACAAATTTGATGTATTTGCTGTCAATACTGCCCAATTACAACGTTATATTGATAAGGGTATTAGCGTCCCCTTAACATTATCTAATATCCCCAATAGTCAAAATCAATTGCCACGTTTTAGCGACCTTTCTTCAATACCGGGTCTGATCCGAAACGGCAAAGTATATGCCATCCCTTATACCTATTCAGAAATGGGCCTTATTTATGATCGAAATGAGTTTAGTCAGCCTCCTGATACTTTTTCGATAATGTGGGATAAACGTTATCAAGGCCGAGTATTGATGTATGCGGGCAGTGAGCACAACTTTTCGTTTGCTGCGTTATCGCTTGGTTTAAAAAATCCTTTTCAAATCCCAAATTCAGAGTTTGGCCTGGTGACCCAGCAAGTTATTGCTTTGCGTAGAAATATTTTGACTTACTATGAAAAACCGGAAGAAGCGACGCTGCTATTTAACGAAAACCATATTGCATTAATGTTCGCCAATTATGGTTCTCAACAAGTTAAAATGCTCAAAGAAACTCAAGCTAATATTGGCTATGTTATCCCCAAGGAAGGCGCTTTAGCTTGGTTAGACTGTTGGTCTGTTACTCGAGATGCTAAAAATAAAACGTTAGCGGAGAATTGGATTAACTTCCTATTAGAACAAAAGGTGAGTCACGCTCTATCAGAAAGACAAGGCTTAGCAAATACGCTTGAAGAACCGGAAGGGTTAACAGCGTCGGATAAACTCATCTGGTTGGAGCGGGTCGAAAATATGGATAAACGTAAATTGCTATGGGATAGAATTATCTCTGGCGAAGTGCCGGAAGAATTTTAATGGCTGCAGTGTCATCAAATAATCAGCCTGTTAAATTTGGCATTGCGATTAAACTTACCATCTTGCTGTCCCTGTTTGGGATTTTAGCCAGTGCTTCTACAGGCTATTTCACCTTTAATGCCACCCGCGATATCTTATCGGATAAAGCGACGCAAGGAATGATTGATGCCACAAAACTTCTCGGCCGACGTTTTTATTCGATGGCTAATGAGGCGGCTAACCAAACCAGAGTTCTAGCAAATACTAAGTTAGTAGACGATTCATTTGGTCATGATAATGCCTCAGTGATTGCTCGAGAATCTTTGTCAGATAATTTCAAAAGTTTATTGTCGGTTTACCCTGAATATTTTCAAGTTAGATTAATTGGCGCGCAAGAGTATGGGCGCGAGATGGTTAGAGTTGATCGGGATGATGGCCAATTAGTTGTGATCCCTCAACCCCATCTACAAGAAAAACAACATTATCCTTATGTCTATAAAACCTTAAAACTGAATAAAGGCGAAGTGTTCTTTTCTAAAATTTTCATTAATCATGAACGGGGGGCTCATGCTGGATTAGGCCAACCGACATTGCAGGTGGCATCGCCTGTTATTGATGATAAAGGCAAAGCCATTGGGGTGATTGTCATTAATGTCGACTTGAATTTGATGTTTAGCATATTGAAGTCAGATATGTCTGAAGAGTATCAACTGTATTTGACTAATGAGACAGGTGATTTTCTTATTCATCCAAATAGACTAGAAACCTTTGGTTTTGATCGTGGACGACAATTTTTAGTACAAGATACCTTTGAGCCGGTTGATCAAATTATTAATTCTGGCGTACAAGCCGTCACGATTCGCCAAACGCTAGGTTTTGATAATATTGAAAGTATCGGTGGATTTACCAGTATTCCTTTTAGTCAATCTACCGGTAATCGCTTTGTGATAATCGGGTTAACTGTGCCGATTGATTTTGCTTTATCTGAAACGAACATTTTGACTGAAACAGGCCTGCGGGTTGTTCTGGGATTGAGTTTTCTCGGTATTCTTATTTCGCTCATAGTGGCGAGAATATTTGTGCGCCCCTTGAAGAACTTGGTCGCGGTTGTGCGTCGGTTTAGTGAGACAAATCAGGTGACTCGACTCTCAAATTATAAGCAAGATGAACTAGGGCTGCTGGCAAATAGTATCGTCAGTATGCAAGAAGGTATTTTAACTCATTTAACGAGTCTTAATGACCAAAATACTCAACTCAATCACGAGATTCACGAGCGAGAAAAAATTGAAGCTTATGATAAATTCCATACACATACACTAGAGTTATTGGCCCAGAATAAAAATTTAGATGATATTCTTGAATCGATCGTCTTAGGGATCGAGGGACTAAAAGAAAAATTTATTTGCAGCATTCTGTTGATTGATAAAAGCGGTAAAAAATTTATTAAAGTGATCGCCCCTCACTTACCTGACTTTTATAATGAAGCGCTTGAAGGGGTTGAAATTGGCATAGGTGTTGGCTCTTGTGGCACTGCGGCGTTCACTAAAGAACTGGTCATTGTTGAAGACATTCAAACACATCCTTTTTGGAGTAATTATAAAGCACTGGCAACACAGGCAAACTTAGCTTCATGCTGGTCTCAGCCTATTATCTCTTCAACAGGCTTAACATTAGGTACTTTTGCAATGTATTGCCGTGAAGTGGCGACACCT
Source organism: Shewanella vesiculosa (assembly GCF_021560015.1). Lineage (NCBI taxonomy): Bacteria > Pseudomonadati > Pseudomonadota > Gammaproteobacteria > Alteromonadales > Shewanellaceae > Shewanella > Shewanella vesiculosa. The sequence goes on from NZ_CP073588.1 coordinate 2,775,765, forward strand.
TCTGCAGATGATATCGAACTCATTAAGAGAACGGCTCGCTTAACCAGTGTGTCAATTGAACGAAAGTATGCAGAAGATGAAGTTAATAATCTGGCTTTTTTTGACTCACTGACCCTGCTTCCGAATAGGCGCCTATTACTCGACCGTTTAAATCAGGAGCTCGCTGCAAGAGTACACAGTAAAAAGCAAGCCGCTCTTTTATTTATTGATTTAGATAAATTCAAGGCGCTCAATGACTCATTAGGCCATGATATGGGTGACCTATTATTACAACAGGTTGCAAGTCGCATCAAAGCTTGTGTAAGAGAGAGTGATACCGTGTCTCGTTTAGGTGGTGATGAGTTCGTGGTCATGCTTAAAGGGCTCAGTGAACAAGCGATTGTCGCGGTGTCAGAAGCGGAAGTTGTCGGCAAAAAAATTCTCCACTCATTGTCAGAAACCTACCAACTTGCTTCTCATCAATATCTTATAACCCCTAGTATTGGTGTTACATTATTAAGTGCTGACCATCAAAATGCTGATGAAGTATTTAAGCAAGCTGATATTGCTATGTATCAGTCTAAAAAATCAGGTGGCTGTGCGCTATTTTTCTATGACCCCGACATGCAAGCCCATCTTATTTCGCGTATTCGTATTGAAACCGAATTACGCGAAGCCATTAGCAAGGGAAAACAATTTGAACTTTATTATCAACCTCAGATTAACTCATTAGGTATTGTAACGGGAGCTGAAGCGCTAATTCGTTGGAATACTGCGGATCGAGGTATTGTTTCACCTTTAGAGTTTATTGCTATTGCGGAAGAATCAGGTTTGATTTTGCCCTTGGGAGATTGGGTTTTAGAAACAGCCTGTCAGCAACTTGCAACTTGGGCATTAGAACCGAAATCAGCTCATTTGACCTTGGCCGTGAATATTAGTGCAAGACAAATGGGCATTCCAGCATTTGTTGAGAATGTATTAACTATCGTGAGTCAGGCGAATATTAACCCAGAGAAACTTAAGCTAGAGCTTACAGAAAGTATTTTATTGGAAAATATGGAAGATACAATTACAAAAATGACCGCTCTTAAGGCGCGGGGGATCAAATTTTCTATCGACGATTTTGGTACCGGATATTCGTCCTTGCAATACCTGAAACGCTTACCCTTGGATCAGCTTAAAATTGACCAATCATTTATTCAAGATATTGAAAATGACCCCAATGACAGGGCAATTGTGCGGACCATTATTGCCATGGCAAATAGTTTAAATTTAGAGGTGATCGCTGAAGGCGTTGAAACAGAAAAACAGAAAGAACTACTGACTAACAAAGGTTGTTTAAACTACCAAGGATATTTATTTAGTAAACCTTTGCCGTTGAAAATGTTTAACCAGTATCTGACAAAGCATTAAGTCTATTCTACAAAACCATGGGGCCAGAATCTTATAGCGTGGCTCCCATTATTGCCATTGCCACGGTTCATTTGCTTAATTGACAGTAAGCAGTTCTGCTTTGCTGAAATAACCTTGTTGGCGAAAACTAGGCTATTGCTTTGAAGAAACCATCTTTTAAATCGATAAACAGTGATAACAATCTATCGCCATCGACATGAATACAAGCAGTGTTAGTCAATAATGATTCTGCCTTACTCTATTAATAGGGTGCTCAATATTTATATTCCTCAAAGTGACAATCCCCGCTCAACAAGTGTTTGCACATCCTTGCTATTTGGTTGTTCGAAACCATAAAGATCAACAGCAACGTTTTTGCTAATCAATCATAAAGCCCGCTGGGCTCATATCATTTCAGCTTAAAGCAACTCCTTTGACCTTCTGAAAATTTAAGCGAGGTTTAAGTTTGGGTTCAGTAACCTACTCCTAGACCACAATTAGGAGAGTCACATTATGTCATCAAATACACTGCAAACCATTAAAGTCTGGGATGTGTTGATCCGCGTATTCCATTGGTCACTCGTTGGCTTTTTTACCTTAGCGTACCTCACAGAGGGCGAAGATGAATGGATGACGATCCACAGCTACGCAGGTTACAGCATTTTAATCCTGCTGGTGTTTCGCTTGTTATGGGGTGTAATTGGAACTCATCATGCGCGCTTCAGTAACTTTGTCACTCGGCCTAAAAACGCCTTAATTTATGTCAAGGCACTTGCCACTGGTAAAGCCAAAGATTATGTCGGCCATAACCCTGCTGGAGCCTTGATGATCATCACCTTGATAATCAGTATCGCCATCACCGGATTTTCAGGAATGGCCCTATACGCCACCGATGGGTACGGGCCATTAGCCACCAGCTTTTTTGCCACTTGGCCAGAAGGCGCAATAAAAGAAGTCCATGAGTTTTTTGCCAACTTTACCGTGTTCTTAGTGGTTGTCCATGTCGGCGGCGTGTTAGTCAGCAGCTTGCTCCACAAAGAAAACTTAATCAGAGCCATGATTACGGGCAAAAAGCACCGTCCACTAGAAAAGTAACACTGATTTAATCAACCTATTTTGAGATAGAAAGCACTCATAAAGTGAGCTTTCATCGTCAATCTGACATTTTTAACCCAAAAGGAATGCCCTATGAACACAATGACTCAAACCACCATTAGCCAAAAGCTGAATCTGGTTAAGATATCGGCCTTAATGCTGAGCAATATAAGTTTAACCCTTGCTTGCCTTGCTATCACAAGCATAAGTTTCACCAGCTTTGGTGTAAATGCCGCTAACAGTAAAGTGGATAGCCTCCCCTTAAGTGCCGAGCGCATTGGCAGGCAACTGCAAAACTATCAATCCCTAGGCGCAGGGCCATTCTCTGCGGCAGCGGGACAAATATTATGGATGAAGGAAATGGATGGTCGTAGCTGCACTAGCTGCCACACGGCTAAAGTCAGTGAAATGGGCATGCACCAACATACCCGTAAGATGATTGATCCTATGGCGCCATCTATCACACAAGCTCGTCTAACAGACACAGCCAAAATAGAAAAATGGTTTACTCGTAACTGTAATTGGACCTTCAAACGCGACTGTACAGCACAAGAAAAAGGCGATGCTTTACTCTGGTTAAGCCAGCAATAACAAAGATTAACCAGTGATAAACAATCATTATTTTTATTAAAGACAACTGCGAACAAAGGAACATCTCATGACAAAGCAAACGCATCCGATAAGCTGGATTGCAGGTTCATCGATTACGGCAGCCGCACTAGCCATTGGTATTATCGGTATCAGCCTGACTCTAACAGGCACAGGATATGCCGACGATGACCATAACCGAGGGCGGGGAATTCCACAGAATGTGGAATATAGCGCCGAATGTGGCAGTTGCCACATGGCCTACCCTGCCAATTTATTACCTGCAGAAAAATGGCGCGCCATCACAGCTAATCTTGAGGATCATTTTGGTGATAACGCCAGCCTAGACCCTCAAGCAACGGCTAGAATTGAGGAGTATCTGCTTCTACATGCAGCTAAAAATGGTAAAGTGCTAAAAAACAGTAAGCCATTAATAGCAGGCATGGGGCCGCAAAAAATCACCGAGCAGGCATTTTTTATTCGTAAACACGATAAGATCCCTAAACGCATGGTACAAGATAACCCTAAAGTCGGCTCATTCAGTCAATGCAGTAATTGCCACAACCTCGCAGAGAAGGGCGTATTCAATGAAGATACCGTTAATATTCCTGGTTTTGGCCGTTGGGATGATTAGCAGCTCAAGCTGTGATGCTCACGATGATGATCTTTCAAGCAAAGTCGTAGAGTGGGTAAAAGAAGGCAAAGTGTTATCGTTTGACAGCATAATGCAACGCTATGAATCACGATTAAATGGCCGATTGCTCGACCTAGAGGTTGAGCAAAAACATGGACGTATCATCTACGAACTCGAAATTTTACGCGATGATGGCATAGTGTATGAGATCAAGATTGACGCCAAAACCGGCGAGTGGTTAAAAGAAAAGGTCGACTAATGCGTTTGCTATTTATTGAAGATGATACCGATCTAGTCGCTCGCCTCATTCCCGCCCTTAACAAGGCGGGATATGCAGTCGAACATGCAGATAATGGTATCGATGGGGCTTTTCTTGGAGAGGAGGAAAACTTCGAAGCCGTGATCCTCGATCTCGGCTTACCCGGCAAGCCAGGTTTAGAGGTTCTCAGTCAATGGCGACGACAAGGTTTAACCATGCCAGTACTTATCCTCACCGCGCGTGATGCCTGGCACGAGCGTGTTGATGGTCTCAAAGCGGGAGCAGATGACTACCTAGGCAAACCTTTTCATGTCGAAGAATTACTCGCAAGGCTCGAAGTATTAATTCGCCGTCATTTTGGTCGTGCCGATAATGTATTACAACATGCAGGCGTCTCTCTTGATGTCGACAAACAAGCCGTGACTAATTGCGATGGTGAAGTGATAGAGCTGACTAAAATTGAATATCGCCTGCTGCATTATTTGATGGTCAATCCAAGCAAAATAGTCTCTAAAACAGAGTTAAGTGAGCGCATATATGAGGAGGAACATATCAAAGACAGTAATGTTATTGAAGTATATGTTAATCGCTTACGTCAACGTTTAGGCAAAGATTATATTGAAACTCGTCGTGGCCAAGGGTATCGGCTTAAGGAGCAATAAGCGTGTATTCACTCAAAGGATATCTTACCCGTAACTTACTGATCACTCTTACCTTTACTATGGTGTTATTACTGTATTTCCTGTATCAGGGTATCCAAATATTAACTCAAGACTTTGTCGCCTCGCGCCTGCAACATGATGCCGACAGTCTGATCTCCGCACTTGAACAACATCCTGATACCACTTGGTCGCTCACCTCAGACCGTTTACCCAATGTCTACCATAGGGTAAATTCAGGACATTACTTTGCCATTCAGATTGGCACGCAAACCCTGCGATCGCGTTCCTTATTCGACCATGAAATAAGTATTCCCGCCCTAAAAGCAGGTCAGCAACAACAAGCCAGCCAATTTGTGGGCAAAGAACATTGGTTAATATTCAGTCAAGCGATTATCAAGAACGATCAATTAGTTATCCTTTGGATAACGGAAGACATCAGCGCACTTGAACAAACTCAAGTACACTTTTTAGCCTTTGCCAGCGCGGCAGTATTACTCACTATTATCATTCTATTACTTGCACAAAATCAGCTACAAACGCGGATTTAAACCCTTAGAACAGATGCCTGAAGCCATAAGGCAGATGCGTACCCAAGGGCAAGAAATTAATCCTGGCAACATGCCGAGTGAGATAGTCCCGCTGATTGAAGAGATCGATCGCTTAGTTAATCAGTTGGGGCAGCGAGTACAACGATCCCCGCAATGCCCTTGGTAACTTAGCTCATGAAATGAAACGCCCTCTGCAAGGGTTGCAGTCCTATCTAGAAAGTCTGCCACCGGAACAAAGAGCGCAAGGCAGCAAGGTATTATCAAACCTGCACCACATTATAGAGCGGGAGCTCAAGCGCACGAAAATTGTTGGCCTCTCTATGCCAGGTCGCTTTACCGTTCTAGATGATGATCTCGCGCCACTTATCCAAGTGATGTTGCGCATCTACCCCCAGCAGATCATTCAAAGTCACTACGATAACGGTTTAGTCATGCCCTTTGATCGCGACGATTTACTCGAACTGCTGGGTAATTTGCTTGATAACGCCTGCAAACATGCCAATAAAAATATTGAAATACAGATCAAGCAGCAAAGTATCCCTAAAGCTGGCTATCTCATTGAGGTAAGCGACGATGGTGAGGGAGTCTCAGATGCGGCATTATCTATGATTATTAATCGTGGAGTCAGGCTAGATGAGAGTATCCAAGGCCACGGCTTGGGTCTGTCCATCTGTAAAGATATCGTCGATAGCTATCAAGGCGAACTCAACTTTAGCCATGCAAAACAAGGCGGATTAACCGTAAGCGTCTTTCTCCCCATCCACACCTAAATGGGCCTAACCAGGTTAATGAATGATGAGAAAAAGCTGACGGCTGACAAAAAACACTTGCACCATAACAGTGATTATCGGTGCTATGGTGGCTTAATGCTGTGGTATCAGCAGCAATGTAGAACGCAGTAAAGCAATCAACAATGACCAAAGATCACCTTTTCTAATGTGGATGATAATTGACACTGTGTGGCCAAATCGATGTTAACCTCGGTTTGAGGTAGAGCAAGTTATTACGCTCATCATAGACACAGTGAATCCAAAAGATTAACGATTAACGATTAACTTTAGGCATGAGCATTGTTTTACCACTCATACTGCTTATTTCCGCTAACTCAAGTATCCGTAACACCTCGACGACATCATCTGGTTCAACAGGATTAGGACCACCTAAAGTGATAGCTTGTGCTATTTCGGCATAATATTGCTGATAACAACCATTGACTGTTTCGACTGTGGTTTCCCTAATTTGGCCACTAGTATCGCCCGAAATTTCACCGTAAAAACGGCCATAGTTGGCGGCCTTTTCCACACCATACAATGGATCATTTGGAGTAATACCGGTTTTTAATTGCTCTTCCTGAGGATCTAAACCGTATTTAACATATGTTCCCTGTGTACCCTCAATACGAAAACGCATATTGGGAGCTGCTGAAAATGAACTCGCGTGCAGCACGACTTCAAGATTTTCGTAATGGAGTATCACATGAAAGTAATCCGTCGTTTGCGATCCTTCTCTTAACGGTAAGCATCTTGCTGTAAGAGCTTCTGGCAAACCAAAAAGACAGATAGCTTGATCAACGATATGAGCACCAAGATCAAACCAAATACCTGCCCCCTCGCCTGGTTGTTCTCGCCATCTTGGTCTAACAGTGGGGCGAAAACGATCAAAATGAGATTCAAAGAATCGTACACAACCAAATCGATTCTGTTGCAAAAGGCTTTTAGCAGTTAAAAAATCGCCGTCCCAACGCCGATTATGAAAAACAGACAATAATAAACCGCTATCGTTAGCAAGCTGAATTAACTCTATCGCTTGTAAACTTGTGGTCACCATAGGTTTTTCAATAACAACATTAATGCCTTTTTCTAAACATAATTTTGCCAATGAAAAATGGACATTATTGGGCGCGGTAATAATGATTAAATCTAGGTCGGCACCCGCGATTAACGCTGGTGCATTATCATAAAGTGAAATAGCAGAATATTTCATCCTAAGTAATTCTGTTTGAGAACTACTGATTGCAACTAATTCAAAAGATGCTGAAGATTCAATCAATGGAATGTGAAATGTTTTCGCAGAATATCCGTAGCCTATTACACCAACTTTTATCATTTTATCGTTAACCTATTTTTTAACCGCATGAATCTAAATATCGCGCCAACTGACTAGAATGAAACGGTTCTATTGTCGTTTGTTAGATTGTCACTGAATGCAACTTATAACATCCCATGACTTAAATCGATACTCAAAATTCTCATCCATACTAGGGAGCTGTTGCAATGTTAACATTAGGTTGTCGTTGATCAGCATCCGACAACGCACAACAAAGAACTCATCCCCTTGAGCTAAAACTTGTGCCGCAGTGCTACATTTGTAAATAAAAAGAAATCGTTTATATCAGCCCCATTCCCACAAAGACTTAAAGCCCATATCACGCTGAACCACATCACATTAACGACTGAATTAACTCAAAATCAAAAGTCGATAAACATCAATTAATGAGGTTTATGGTTTAAATTCGATTGCTTGCTCTTGTTTTAAAATTTAAGTCTATACTAAAGGAGTCATTGTCTCGGTCAGACGCTGTATGCCATAAAGTGTCGTAACAGATGAATAATCACAGGCATACAAGTTAGGTAAATCGACTTATTTAAATGCTCATGGATGATATTGGAAACATGATAACAACAAGACTATTGCTAAATAATAAGTTTATTTAACAATAAAAAAATTGAGGTTTTACCTTAGGTAAGCAAGAAAAACGCTTGATACCTCTCAAGGTACTAACGTGTTATTGACTCTGATTTACATCTTTCATTTCTAGGAGATTTTATGAAGTTTAACTATGCCATATTAGGATTATTATTCGCTATCGGTGGCAGTACAGCAAACGCTGAAACCGTGCACCTTACCTCATTAGATTGGGCGCCGTATTCAGGAAAAACCTTAGAAAATCAAGGTGCCAGTGTGGTTGTTGCCCAAGCTGCATTTACAGCCATGGGCCATGAGCTTGTGGTCGATTTTTTTCCTTGGAGCCGTGCGGTGAAATTAGCCTCCGAATCAGGCTCTCAATATGTGGGGTATTTTCCAGAATACCTATATGAATCAAGCGAATTTACTTTTTCTGCTCCCATGGGACAAGGTCCACTAGGTTTAGTTGAAAAGAAATCGTCACCGATCAGCTGGGCTAAGGTAAGCGATCTTTCCAAGTATAAACTGGGCGTAGTTCAAGATTACGTCAATACAGAAGAACTTGATGCACTTATCGCCAGTAAAGAGATCAAACCTCAAGTGGTCACATCAGATGAAATTAACGTACAAAAAGTCCTCGGTGGCCGCATCGATGCAGCTGTAATTGACGCTAACGTTCTCAATTACATGCTCACCCATAGCAGCAAACTCGCTAAGGATAAAGATCAGGTTCAGATGAACGCTAAGCTATTGATGAATAAAGACCTTTACATTGCATTTCGCAATGATGCTGAGGGTAAGAAATGGCAAGATATCTATGACCAAGGTTTAAGTAAAATTGATATTAATGCACTCATGACAGAGCATTTAAAGTAACAGTGAAGCAGTACTGCACATTAAGTGTCGATGTGATCCGACTTTATTCGGACGCTGTTATCGATACCTATAATTTTAAAGTATCGTAATAAACTAGATTACGATGCGTTATTGAACTCAAGTTAAAATGAGTAATTTTATGACGCTATTCAAATCAATTTCTTTTAAGTTAATCATGGCAGCCTTAGTCGCAGTCACCTTTTTAGTAGTGATCTTTGGGGTGTATGACTATTTTGCTCAAAGTGAAAAATTACGACACAAACAAGATGTACAACTAGATTTAGTCGCCTCAAGATTACAGCTAAGCCTTCCTAGCGCAGTTTGGAATTACGATGAGCCTCAAATGGCTCGGATACTTGATTCAGAACAGCAGTCTGATGATGTTGCTTTTTTAACTTATCATAACGATAAAGGTGATCAGATAGCCCAATCCAAGGGGGAAATGAGTGCTAATTTTAGAACCATAAAATTGCAATATGTGGAAGATGAGACCGCTACTGAGATAGGTTCAGTCAAGTTATACATCGACGATACCAGTATTAAAGACGAGCTCGCAGAACTCGCCTTTAAAATAATTTTAAAAGGCCTATTGCTGGATATTTTTCTCGTCACCGCACTGTCTATTCTTTTTAGTAAGTTGATCACTCGGCCACTCACCCATGTCGCTAATGCCTTAGAAGATATCGCCAGTGGCGAAGGCAATTTAACCCGCAGGCTCAATGTCAGTCGTGAAGATGAAATTGGCAAGGTATCCAGTTCATTTAATCTATTTGTAGATAAAATTCAAATACTCGTGCAGTCAATTCAAGTCTCGGTTGATGATGTATTTCGAGCCGCGAGAAATGTACACACAGGTGCAGAAAGCAGTCGTGGTCATGTACACGACCAGCAATTAGAAACAGATCAAGTCGCAGCAGCAATCACACAAATGTCGGCCTCAGCCAAAGAAATCGCTACTAGCGTGCAACTATCAGCCGACTCTGCACTTCAAGCCAACATGGATGCTAAACAAGTATCTGACATTATTAATCATTCTATCGACTCTATTAATGATTTATCTAACCAATTGACCGAAGCCGCCGCTGTGGTCAACTCGCTAGATAAGGACGTAACAGACATAGTATCTATCTTAGATGTTATCCGCAGTATTGCAGAACAAACAAATTTACTGGCATTAAACGCCGCGATTGAAGCTGCGAGAGCGGGGGAACAAGGCCGTGGCTTTGCGGTTGTGGCCGATGAAGTACGCGCCCTTGCTAGCCGTACCCAACAAAGTACAGCTGAAATTCAAACTGGCATCAACAAGCTGCAATCCGGTGCTAAGTCAGCCGTTAAAGTCATGCTTGATAGTCAGAGTAAAAGTGAGGCTTCAGTTGTTAATGCCCAAAGTTCGGGAACAGCCATTAATAGAATCTTAACGTCCACAGAACAAATTACCGATATGGCGACGCATATCGCAACAGCAGTAGAGCAACAAAGTACCGTGGCAGAAGACTTAACCCACAATATCAATCGTATTGTCTCATCTGGTCAGGACAACCTTACGCTGCTCAGTGAAATGAATCAAAACTCTGAAGATTTAGAGTCGACATCACGGGACTTAAAACAACTCACTAACCAGTTTAAGGCATAATATTAAACCTTATCAATCAGCGATAATTATTGAGTCGATGCAGAGTGATAATGATGGTGTAATTAAGAGCATTTAGTGTTGACGCAGCCAACTCAATTGAGACATCAATTGAGTTGGCTACGGCACTTTTGCTTAATAAGTATTTGAGTTAACAAGAATTAACAACGATGTTTATCAAAAAATCAGCTGCGAATCTTAATATATTGTTGCTTCTACTTTATGGTTTCCCGTGAATTTTAGTTCCTACTCCACAACGAATATACGAGGTACTCCCTTTATATAATCACTTTCAAACCAATCGCTATTGAAACCGCAGCGTTATTCATTTTCAATCATAGATCTATTTACATTACGACCACCAAAAGCGTTACCCCATATGCGATTTAAGCGGTTTTACCATATTTCATGGAGTCAACTTTAGCCTAATCCTACTGTTTTCATTACAATGGGTTGAATACCGACTTTGAAGTAACCTAAAGATGGCAAAACCGAATAAAAAAGGCCCTTCACGTACCGTTGATATCTTCTGCGCTAAATGTAAAACCCAACTGTTTAAATATCGTAAGGGAGGTAAAGGTGCCTTAGTCAAATGCTTCAAAGAACGAATCGTTGAAGATAGCACTAAAGTTCCCTGCACTTGCCCAGAGTGCGGTCAGATATTTGCCCGTGATACCTTAATAAGAGGCGCGCCAGCATTTAAAATGATAGGCGGTAAAGTCACTTTCAAATAGTCTCATCGCATTCTCATCAATATCATAAGCATCAACTGCACTAATTCAGACTGCTCCATAATGCATTAGGACTTAGTATCAGTTTTAATCATCCTTCATGCCAAAGGCTTATCTCTGAAGCTAAGCACAACCCCGATGTGTACAATTAACACCTGTTGAACCTTAGGGTTTGTTACCCTTTAGATATTTGCAGCATTTGCCCCAACAATGAGTACAAGCATCTTATTTGTATCACTTTACTGATCGCTCAACCCAATCTTAATCATATAATAAGACTGCAATGAATCAGCTTTCCTGGCTACAAAATAAGTCATCCACTTACCTAGCCAATAATGTTTGGTTTTATTAGCCTTTGCGATTATTTGCGAACTGGATCGAGTTTTATAAGACAAAACTGCAACAACCTCATTTATTGTGCTAAATTTAGAATTCAGAGTTCTAAGTTTATCTTTTAAGAGGCGGCTATGGCCCATCGTTGGCAAATTGCAATTTCTGCGGGTTTATTAGCGGCTATTTGGGCTGGTGTTGCTGATGTGTTTCATCTGGTAACCTGGGTCGGGTTTCTCGGTTGCAGTACTTTCTTCGCTCAAACTGAATCGGGCGCTAAAGGCATGATAATGGCGATGATGACCAATCTTTCCGGCGTATTCTGGGGATGGTTAATTATTGCCGGTAGCGGTGTTTTGGGGTCGCCCGTAATAAGCTATGCATTAACGGGAATTGTTACTGCGCTTATGTGCTTACAAGCCAGTAATAAAAACTTTGCTTTTATTCCCGGCACATTTATTGGCTGTTGTATTACGTTTGCCCTAAATGCAGACATCGCAGCCATTATTCCACCGCTCGTTATAGGCGCGGTACTCGGTTACAGCATGAGCTTACTCACGAGCTTATTGATAACGTTAACGGATAAAACAGCTGAATCGTTGAAAGACAAAACCATAGAAGAAATCTAAATACAAAGTAGATTAATTATAAAATAGCTCGCCTATTGACTCATATGTGCCAATTACAATGGCCAATATGATCAATGATTAGCGAGCACAGCCCTGTCGTAAAAGCGACGCTATGCCTTGTTAGTTTGTCTTAGTCTCAAGTAACTCTTGTAATGCCGTTTCTTGATTAATAAGCCCAAGCGAGTAATTACCAGAAATACTTGATACGCCGCCCACATAAGCTGCATTGGCAAGCTCAGCAGTTAAGCGAACAAAATACGTTTTATTGGCTTGAGCATCAAAAGAGATTTGCAATCCACCGGCACGCCAATTGGACATAATCCCTCCTTCTTTAACTGCAATTATCACGCTACCAGGATTAAGATCCAAAACATGGTAGCCTCCGTTGCTAATATTGAAACTGTCGACACCATTTAGCTGTATTGTCGGAGCTGCTGCGCCATCCAACATGGCCCAAGGACGATAGAAATATACTTTAGCTTTATTTGTCTCGGGCGCTTGCGTTTGAGTAAATTTAGCGCCGGTGGCACTACAAGCGGTCAGCGATGCAATCATAACTAGCGAACAAATAAATTTCTTCAACATCGACTACCCTCCTTCTCACCTCAAATTAACGCTCGCATCTGCGACGCAGTGTGGCAGGATCCGGCTACATGAATTTGTTAGCAATATTCACTATTTAAATTCTATAGGTATACTTACAAAGCTTAATAAAAATTGGTTTAGTTCATATCAATCTACGATCCAGCTTATGTCATAGTGTGGAAATTCAGGAACAGCTTCAGACGCTCTCTCTTTAGATGAAAGCACTGCAAAATGGCCACGTCTATTCAGAGCCGCACAACCGGTTTCCCAATTCGCACACCAGATGCCAAGAGCAACAGCGGCGTAATACCGTGAACTGATAGAAGTGCAGAAATCAAAGCGAATGAGTTTTTCTTCACCATTAATTTGCTCTGTTACGGCAGCAGAGCGGGTAGTCTGTCCATTGTATGAAGACGGTGACCACTGACAAACTTCATAGCAACGTCCATAATCACAATAGGGATTGGATTTAGTATCCAGCGGCGTCTCGAATGACGGATCGGCAAAAAACAGTTCCGATAACGGTAAACGTTTATGCATTAACTTATTAAACAAACGAATAAATAATGGCTTATACATAGAATCATAGCCGATTGCACACACACAAATAACATGATCTTTTGTTGGGTCGATCTTATTACCGAGGTGCTGCAGAATGCTTTTATTATCAGCGCCAGGTCCTATCCAACAAGTTGCAATCCCCATACGTGTTGCTTGAATAACAATTTTTTGCAAACTACGACCGACATCTATTATTGATAAGCGATCATATTCGCCTGGAGCAATGGCAACTAAAAATTCGTGTGCACCAACCACTGGCCAAACCGTTAATGCGGCTTTGATATATTCAAACCGAATGGGTTTTTGCCCAAGTAATTGACTTGGTTGACTATGAAACTGAACCGCCTTAAGTAATTCAGTATGATGTTCCGTCGTTAAATTGCGAGACTGAAATGAACGGCATGATTTACGAGATCGCATCAGATCAAATACATCAAGATGGTGTTTATTGGCAGGTACCTTTTCGGTAGGATGGAGTCCATATTTAACCATAACAATGGTGCCAAGCAGCGCGATACTCAACAATGTCGCCAGACCAAGCGGCAACCAAAACAACAAAGCTTGCCAATGTCCAATAATCCAGCCAATCCCAGCAATCAGTAGCAATGCCAATATCCATATTGCATGGATAATATATTGTAACCAACCACTAAATTGAAGCCTTAACTTTAGCTTCCATATCGCACTATCTTCAAAGGACCATTGTTTTTCTAATGGCATATAGCTCTCCCATACACTTAAAATGCGCTTGAACACATGTAGACATTAACTTAAGGAGCCACTATCGCTCTGTGTGACTGACTAACGCCTAACACATTACTCTGCCGCACAAAATAATTGGCAATTTTTGCCAATACGCTGGAGTACAAAAGGTAGCAACGGTTTTGTGTGAGTAGCAGTAACGTCTTATATGCCTAATTCTTGATAGAGGCTGTTTTTTTTAAAACCAACCGTCTTTCGAAGATATCTGTCCATTTAAACCACATTTTCACCGCGGGACAACATTTTTAATTCCTCACTTTGGTGCATTTCGAATAACAAATCATGAACGCCTGAGTCAACCATATCGGTTACCCTTTGTTTCATTAGATATTTTTCTATGGGGTCAGATAATTTTTCATTTGAACTTTTTATAACGGCTCAATAACAATGACCAATTTCTATGTCCAAGTCCAAGTCCAAGTCCAAGTATCGATTTAACGTCACTAACTGGTGGATAAATTAATTTGCTGAATATATCTAATTTATTCATAAGTGATTGGCTCTCTTTTACTTATAACGCTGCCAAAGCGCAAAGCGTTAACCGTCCGACTTGAGTCGCTTGTATCGCCAAACGACTCTCAACGTCACTTAAACACGGTTTAACACCCGATCAAATAACAATAAACTGCAATGTCATCCAGCTTTATTCCACGTTGGCTTGGTTACTGGCATGGATATAGTACAGCGCGATAGCTAAGCAGATAACCGCCGCTATTCGACTTGGCGAAAACACTATCGCGTCATTGCCGAACCAGCCGAAATTATCGATTAACATGCTCATTAACAGTTGCCCAAAAATAACGGCTACGGTTGCTACCGCAGTACCAATTTTTTGCACCGCAAACACCATGATAACTATGTATGGTACGCCGCACATCGCGCCCAGCAACTGCCATTTAGGTACCTCTAGCAAAGTTAACGAATGCGCAGGTTCAAAATAAAAAATAAGCAGACCTGTCACCAAGGCGCCTAACGAAAAGGTTAAAAAGGCACAACGAAATACGCCGACTTTACTGCCAAGTTGTCCATTAATTGCCGCTTGAATACTCAATGTTGCGCCACCGATGACCGCCAACATAATCATAATAAATGTCATTACTCCCCCCCTTAACCCTGTGCCATTAAAATAAGTGCTGCTACGATAAATCCCAGTGCGATAAGCCGTTTTCGATCAATTGGCCGCGGTTGACTGGCAAATAAGCCAAAGTGATCAATAATCAGACTCTTCGACACTTGGCCGGTTAAAATCCCTATCATAGTCATGGCGATACCGATTGCTGGCGCAGTAATGGTTAAAATCACAACGTATATTGGCCCTAATATTCCGCCAAGCAGTGTCCAAGAAGGCTGGGCAAAAAATGACGGACTATTTCTTGGGCTGAAAAAAAGCATCAAAATAAAGGTTAACGCCGCACCTACCCCAAATATACTAAAGGTTGCCCATAGCTCACCCACTTCAGCACCTAACGGACCTAATAACCCTGCTTCAACGGATAATCCCATCCCGCCGAGCACCACAAGTAAAATCAACATCAACTGCATAACTGAACCCCTAATCATAAAGGGCGCATCATAACCTAGTGCTTTAACGCGAAAAATGGGATAATCCAACAAACACCTTTGCAGGAATTGCACAGATGAACGATGCAAGCTCAATCAATATCAGAGCGTTAAAGTTTTTTATCGAAGTTTATGAAAGTAAGAGTTTCTCTATTGTTGCACGCCGTGAAGGTGTCTCGCCGTCTATGATATCAAGAGTGATTCAGCAGCTTGAAGAGTCACTAGGACAGCAGCTGTTTTACCGCAATACCCGCGCAATTATCCCAACTGAAGCTGGCAGGATTTTTAACGATTACGCCCGTTCGATGACCGAGCAATTAAATGAAGTTCGCAATGAGCTACAAGATAGGGCGACCGAGCCAAAAGGTTTAATAAGAATTAATGCACCCGTTTTCTTCGGCCAGAAACACATAGCCCCTTGGTTGGCAGGCTTTTTAACTCAATATCCAAAGGTGCAAGTTGAGCTCATTCAAACCGACGATTTCATCAACCCGCATATTGACGCCGCAGATGTCATCTTTCGAATCGGCTCACTTGCTGACTCAACACTTCATGCCCGAGTACTTGGAGTACAGCGCTACCATTTGGTCGCCTCTCCGGCATATTTAATCAAGCACGGCACTCCCGAAAAACCTAGCGATCTCACTCGCCATCACTGCCTAGTGTATAGCGGTTATTCTGGGCAAAATCGCTGGTTATTCAGAAGCAATGCAACCACTTGGCTTCACCAAGCCGTAACGCCGACACTGGTATCGAACAATGCCGAGTCATTACTTATCTCAGCGTTAAATGATAGCGGGCTGGTATTATTCCCTAATTGGTTAATCGGCAACCATTTAAACAATGGCACACTGGTGTCACTGCTCAACGACTACCAACCGACAATTAAAACTGGACCACAGAATATTACCGCTATTTATCCTAATGCGCGTCGCCCACCGTTAAACGTTAGGGTGCTGATTGATTACTTTATTGATGTTTATGGCACACCAGCCTATTGGGAATATCAAACTTAAAGTTATTTTGATCAATTACTTCAAGCATGAGGCAACACAGTTGCTTGCTGTGAACATGTCAGTTCGCCATAGAATATTCAAGAATATTGGAAACAATGAAACCATACTTGAGGAAGGTATAAGCACGTTTTTCTTGCAGGTAAATTTCACAGCTGGGATGTTTGAAGATGATCTTAAGAGTTTGCTTTTATGTTTAGCAATCGCCTCCTCAGGATATGTGCAAGCACTTGATTAAATGTTTATTCGAGTGGGTTTTAATGATGATCCTGATTAACGGTTAACTTATTTTGGAAACCATGTCAGGATTTGAAACAATTAGAATATGTAACCTGAACTAGTCATAACTGCATCCATAACCGGGCTATTGCAAGCTAATTCAACGCAGTTAACAAGGCAAAAGACTATTTAAGAGACGTTTGCGATACCGAGTTCAGGTTATGTAATATTCTTATTAGCTGTGCACTTACTTTTTACCTTTGCTACAACCCATTACACCGATAACTTAACTTAACACTATAATATCTAGATAAAAATCGATTTTAAGTGAAGTGAAAACTGTACCGATAGCAGTTAGCATTAAACTCAATGAAAAATAGTGACTCTTTGATTTTTAAAATATGTTAAATCAAACACTGATAAGTTATAGGGTTTAAAAGCACACACTATAAAGCCTGCCAACGCCTTAAGAAGAACAATACTTTTGCAATTTGTTAGATTTTTTGTGCGATAACGGCATACCTATGCCAAGACTGATGCTCTCCATCAGGACCAACACCCAAACTTTTGTGTTCAGTATAAGACTCTATTCTATAGCCTCGAAACAAATTGATAATTTCACTTTCTGATACTACGAGCACATCCGGCCAATAGGCCTCCTTGTTATAATTAGGGCCAGCCATTGTATCTTCGCACCCGACAAACGAACCAACGAATATCCCACCAGGCAGCAATGAGCGAGTAATCTTGTGCCATACTTCATCGAACTTATTTTCAGGACAAAAACACAGACTTGAGTCAGCCACTATGAGTGAAGCTGAAGGGTATGTGAAAGCATCAAACGTACTTTGTGATAACCAAACGTTTTTGTCACTACCAAACCGCCTTTTACAGCGTTCAATAGCTTCTGATTCTATATCAAAAGCATGCACTTGAAACTGCTTAGATCGAAGGAACGCAATATCGCTTCCTGAACCACAGCCACAATCAATCGCTATCTTACGGTCACCAACTAATTCTATCGCTCGCTTAAGATCATCTCTAGTTTGCCGATTTTCTGTTGCTTTGAAGTACGTAGATATTTCTTTGGAAGGCATTCAATGGCTCCGAGTGTAATATAACGCCCAATAATGGGCAGCTAATCGTTTGTTAACATGCTGTACGAAGTGAACCAAGCAAACTGCAACAGCCCCA
Source organism: Shewanella vesiculosa (assembly GCF_021560015.1). Lineage (NCBI taxonomy): Bacteria > Pseudomonadati > Pseudomonadota > Gammaproteobacteria > Alteromonadales > Shewanellaceae > Shewanella > Shewanella vesiculosa. Next base: position 2,793,697 of record NZ_CP073588.1, read on the forward strand.
CTTGAATTGCCTATTAGCGTGTATTTATCAGAATATTCAGTAACTCTTCAACATAGAAGTAATCTTTTTGCTGCTGAGTTAGCTTAATGAATGTTTTTGCCTTTGGCGCATACAAATGAACATCTACAGTGTCAGCACTATAATAGCCTCTAGAGTTCGTTATTTTACCTTTGTATTTGATGGAATAAACCATAAAGGTTCCAGCCTCTGGCGTTTCTTCTTTACAAAATAACACCTCAGCATCTTGGATAATTGCACCTTCAGTGCAATCGTCACCTTTCCAATGTCCCTCAAGCGCCAAGCAAAGGTCGATGTTTCAAACTATGGTACTTCAATGCCATTTGGAGACAATGGCCTAGAGGCCCTTCTTTGATAGCAGCATCCAGAGGAACCACAATCGCACGTTTACCCTCATATGCGAATTCATCTCGATATATCTCCCTGAAGGTTTCAATCAATCGAGTCTGGCAATGGAAATATACCTTTATAGAATCAGGATCTTTTGGCTTCCAGTCCATTCGAATCGTCGTGCCGCCTTTTACAAGATAGCTGGCCTCGCCCCACTTAAGCGTTTCTTCAACAGCACCCAAGTCGTTTTCTTCCGCAACGGCAAGAATCAGATGACGAATGGCGTTAAGCAGTCTTTGCGCTTCAGCGGGGTAAGTCGCAAATTTTGCCTGTATTTCTGCTTTCACGAGACCTCCAATTGCAACACACGTAACGCCGCGTTAAGCGGTGAGCAACGCGACGACCTAAACTAAAACATTGCACCTTAAACACCAAACTTAACTTGAGCTGAAACCACCAAGCATGGGGAATCAGTCTTGAACACTTTGTTAAATTACAATAACTTGAAGAAGTAGACCGTTGCTTCCAACTCCCCTGTAGAGCTACGAGCAAATTGAGGGATTTGACCTGCCTCGGTGTAACCAATTGAACGATATAACGAAGAAGCTACGTCGCCTAAACGAGTATCTAACACAAGTAGTGACAAGCCCATTTCAGATGCGGTACTTTCCATTAGCGACATCAGCTTTTTGCTCACGCCTTTACCTCTAGCCCTCGTATCAACCATGAGTTTTTCAACTTCTCCTCTATGTGCACCATTAGCTTTAGCACAAAGAGATAATTGAACGGCGCCAATGACATTATCATTGTCATAGGCTAAAAACAGCTTTCGAGTACCCGACTCAAGTTCTGTTTCAACAGACTCCCAATATGATTTCACTTCTTGGTCATTGATTGGTGTTAAGAAACCGACAGATGCACCACTCACGATACAATCAGCAAGTAACGAATACAATTGCTCAACTAAACCCGATATCGAACTGACTTGTTTTATTTCCACAAAACTATCCTTGTATTTAACGCCCTAATAATGAGCACAAAATTGATGACTAAAATAAGCGAAGCACGAGCAATAGTCAGCTGTTTTTAGTACTTTGCAATGACTTAATATATGCTCGTTTCGATCGCAGTCAACGATTCGCATAATCATCCTTGAGCATATAACGCCAACGTAATTGGTGCGAGTTTACCAGCGTCCTAATTGATGCACCTGTTAAATTAAAATAATCACTGCCAATATTGCTAGGGCATTGCTCGTGAGATAATGTCTTCAAGCAACCTCCCCATACTTATGTATAGATTTGATGGTTTCTCTGCGGAGATTCTTAATGACGATAATTCACTGCTGTTGATCCATTGCCCTGCCTTAATAACCGCAATGGGTGCAGCGAGTGCTTGCAAATCATCTAAAGGGTTCTCTTTTAGCACAACCAAATCAGCTACCTTGCCAATCTCTATAGAACCGTATTTATCGTCAACTCCCAATGCGGTTGCCGCATTGATAGTCGCAGCCCGTAAGACTTTTATTGGCGATATTCCCGCTTTCACCATCAGTTCAATTTCAAGGTGGGTTGATAACCCTGGTGGCATATATAAGGTTCCGCCATCAGGGCCTAACAATAATGTCACCTCTTGTTTATCCAGCTCCCTAACGATGTCAAAAAGAAACTGCTCCTCTTTGCTATTCCAGTCCGCTTGTTCCTGTGATGCTCCTAGCCATCTTTTAACGCCAAACTCAGTATTAATTATGCGATAAAGAGGATTTAAGGTGTTCAACGGCAGGCTATCGACGAACGCGGCTTTGTCTTGGCTTAATTTGGTCAAGTGATAGAATGTCGCCAACGTCGGAGTAACAGTCGGATTAATCGCCTTTAATTGGCTCACCCAAATGGCCATGCTGTTTTGATCAAATGAAAAATTAAGCGGGCCTTGAAAAATATCTTCTACATGCTCCAGAGATTGCAAGCCACTGTTAGATTGCAATCCAAGCCCATCTATCGGGTTAGGGCCATGCTTGGCTATGGGGAAATCCAACCGGCTGGCTTCATCCGTGATGGCTTCAAAAACCTCCTTATCTAGGTAGCCATAGGCTTTGATAAAATCATATCCATCATCTTTATATTTTCTAACCAGTTCACGTGCTTTTGCTGGTGATATCACTACCTGCTGAAGAGCATGTGCATATCTTTCACCGTCTAAAACGGGGGATGACGTATACAAATTGCTGCCAAGCCAATCACCTCTGTTTAACTCACTTTTCCATCTAAGGTGCATGGGTAACCCTCTCATATTCCTCACAGAGGTAACGCCATATGCGAGGTACAAGGCTAGGTATTTTCTGTCATGCAGATGAACGTGCATATCAAACAGGCCGGGCACGACGTATTCGCCGTGCAAATCGATCACCCGAGCATCTCGACTTTGGCTAGATGTTCTTTCTCCAATAGAGACGATCCGGCCTTTGGAAAGGTAAATTCGTTGATTTCTTATTGTTTTACCGGTTAATACATCAATGTAATTTGCATTGTCGAGCACAATATCTTCCGTATTATCAACGGCGTGCAAATCGTTAGGCATTTCATAAATTGATATTGGGATGGCGAGTAATATCAGAGCGAGTACACATAACAGCGATAGGATTGTATATTTCAGCAAGTTAATGAAAATCTTCATATTAATAAGCCAATTTGTAAACTTGGATTTAACGCCCGCAGAAAACGGGCGAGTTTTTGATGACGATGGTTAGCTGAACTTAGCATCTCACTGTAATACAACATCTTTCAATTGCGTTATTTCAATTTTTTATCTTTATATGAGCTCAAAGCTTGATTGAAATAAAAGTTTGTCTTGGGTTGGTTTGCTGACTTTTCATCCAACAAACCAATTCTTAGCTACTAAGAGTCAGATGATGCAAAAATTGCCACTACTTAATCGCATTTCTTAACCATGGACCAATAAAGTTGGCAGCATTCAACATTATTGAAAAATGATTTTCTTTATCCACTATTTCAATTACCTTGCGAGCGTCTTTACCACTGTATTTCTCTGCGAACATAGTGACTTTTAATGGATCAAACGCCTCATCTTGCCTTCCTATCCATAAGCCAAATTGGTGTATATCAGATAATTGAGAGTCAGGTGAATGAGGGGTCACAGCGTTCGACATATTAACAGTGTTAAACGGGACAATTTCAGGGTTATCTCTTAACACAGAATCTGGAAAATTGAATTTTACTGCTTTTGAATGACCGAAAAATAAACCACCGCTCATCGTATTGATGACAAAGTCAGAGGTTGTTACTGTAGAAAACTCGAAACGTTTACTCTCACCAGCATCGTAATTAGTTTCTGAACGATAACCAAAATATGGCGCTAGAAATACATAGCCATCAATCTCTGCTCTTTGCTCCCAACTAGAATAATTTAGCGCTAAACCAGCACCACTTGAGTGACCACCAACAAATAGGGGAAGATTAGGGTATTTATCACGAGCAACGTTAACCATTGTATTAATGTCTAACCACACTTGTTCAACCTGTGGAGTATCACCCCGATTTCCGCCAGATCCTCCATGACCTCGTATGTCTGGCATATATACAGCGATATTAAAATTATCACGTAAACCCGTACCGATGTGATTGTAGCTAAGGCCGCTATGAGCACCTGCGCCATGATAAAAGATTAAAATTGCTTGGGGCTGTTTTGGCAGATAAGCACGATAGGCCAAGGAAACATCATCACTTGCCTGTACATAATTAATAGCCTGTAATGATTTTTTAGGGGCATTTTTAATCTCAGCAAGTGAGAAAAAGTCATTAGTACTTTGTTCATCAGAGCTAGCGTGCACATTATTTGCAAGAAAAGTAAATAACAGTGTTATCAAAGCCTTCATCGCTATGGGGTTAAAGTTCATTAATTAATAGTTCCTTAAATAAAACCTTTTCAAAGTGAGAATTTTCTATTCGCTCAACCATAAAGTGCATAGCCGATTTGCACAACTAACGTCTCGATATAACGTCGCTGTAATTTGCGACTTAACACGCTGAGTAAAGCCGTCAATTATTGTGAGCTAATATATGCTCACAAAAATGACGACCTCATCGACTAAAAAGCCGTATGAATAAACCGTCTGGGCTTCAAATATAACCACCTGCATGATTATCGCCAGACTAATGAAAATGGTTACTCTCCGATGAAGCGACCGGACCGGTTCTCCTGATAATGAGCTCCGGTCTGATTAATCGTGGCAATTTTTCGTCCTAAAAGCGATCCTGCAAAACCAAGGTGCCGCACATATCAACACCGCTAGACATCCAACAGATTTCGACATGCTCTGCTTCGCTACTGAGTAAGCCCCTAATTTCATCAAAGTTAATTTCATTGATTTGATTGCCGTTTATGTTGGTAACCACATCGCCTAGAGCAATCTTGAGTGCCTTTAGGCCAGCGGTCTCCCCTAAACCCTTTACTAATCCGCCATTTCTATGCGGCTCTAGTTGCAAACCACTTCGGTCAATAAAGGTTTGAGGGTTAAACTGTATATTCTTTTTCAGAGCTAAGTAGCCATTTTCATAATTGAAAACCACATCAAAATTTCGCAGCAGACCACTACCAATTAAGCCAATACCATTGTCGTCTTCGAAGTCAGGTAGATCATGCACTGCGATATTTTCAAAGCTTGTGCCTGCTATTTGAAAATAATTAATCCGGCTAGTTTTTACCGTATGTTCGCCATTAAAATTCTTGGTATTACTTTCAAAGTAGGAAGATGGAAAATTAAAGTCGGTCGCAAGTAACGAATTAATGTATAGATAATCGGGAGCGCCAGTATCTACAACTAAATCATAATGGGCTGGCTGCCCTTGCTGGTTGGGTATTGCACCAGAAATGTAAGGGATTCGGCCATGAATAGCCATGGGTAACTTTACCCACTCAGTTGATGTTAAAGCGGTCGAACTATCTTTAATGAAGGTAACCGTTTTGTCTGCATAATTGATACGAGTCATGTATCGATTGAGAATATCAAACCCAATAGCACCATCAAAGTAAGCTTCATCATAAGAGCCAAATAAAGGAGATTGATCGATGGGGACCTGAATAATTGTCATTTCCGATAACGTTATCTGACCGATAGCAATCACCGCATCGTTGACTACATTAACTTTCCGACCTTGCAGATCTATTTGCATCTCAAATGACAGTGGCTGATCTTTGGTTTTTTCAGTTTCAAACAACACCGTCGCTGCGGCCCCTGAGTCGAGCGCAAAGCGCAAATCTTGCTGGCCGTTTAAGGCTATATTTATGATAACGTGACCGTCATGCCATTCAAATGGTACGGTGAAACTGCTATCTGCCCCATGCCAGTCTTGCTTGGCAAATTGATTACCGCTTTGCAAGTTAATCAGCCCAGTGACACCGCAACCGGCGAGTAAAATGATTACCAAGTGTAAGAAGGATAGCTTTGCAATGCGCTTTGAAGCTTTAAATTTCATTTTGACGACTCTCTAATAAATACATATCAACTGTGATATCAAATATTACGAAAAGCCATGGGCATTTTATAGAACGATATTGCGGCGATTGAGGCTATAAATACGCCGGTAAAATCGCAATATCGTTCTATAAGTTCCAAGTTTATCAACTATGCTTGGCCTACACTAAACCAATACAAATTGAAGTCGTTATGAATCGAAAATTAAATATCTCAGATTGCTTCGATATGTTTTCAGACACCTATACCCCAAAAGTACTTTTAGATATTAACGATTCTAGGATTATGCTGGTCAAAATTATAGGCGATAAGATACCTTGGCACTGCCACGCTAACGAAGACGAGTTACTTTGGGTAATGAAAGGAAATATCGTCGTGCACACTCGAACCGAGTCAGTGCATCTCTGCTCTGGAGAATTGTACATGGTAGCGAAAGGGTTAGAGCACAAAGTGACTGCAAATGAATTGGCCCAAGTGTTGTTGATTGAATCAAAGTCATTTAAGCATACTGGTGAGACTGAAAGCGATATAACTCAAGCCGCTTTTGAATATTTGCTAGAAAATAATATCGCCACCTCCTCATCATGATATATTCAATCATCGGAACTAAAGTACGTTAACACTATGACGACCCCAAAATTGAGCACATGGTTCAACACTGCTGTAGGCGACAAACCTCGTATTGAGGTGAATTTGGTTGGCTTTACTTTTGCTCCGCATCGACATGATACTTATACTCTGGCATTAACAACCACTGGCGTACAGTGCTTTAATTACCGAGGAAGCCTGCGCTATTCTTTGCCCGGTGAAGTCGTTGTTTTACATCCTGATGAATTACATGACGGGTTAGCGGGAACAGATGCTCCTTTCGGTTATCGAGCCATTAACATTGATCCTGTCGACGTACAAAATATTTTGCAAGGGCATCATTTGCCATTTTTACCTAATGGCGTGACAGGCAAACCCTGTTTAGTCGATATTGCACAAAGATTCTTGACTGAGTTCCAACGGCCACTAGAGCCGTTAGAATACCAAGACCTTATCTATGATTTTGCCATGGCCTTACAAAAAGAAACCACAATACATCACAAGCATACGACAGCCAATTATCAGGCTATTCAGATGGCCAGGGAATATATCGATGACTCGCTAGATAATGACATAACATTGGATCAGTTAGCCACGATTACAGGCTACAGTAAATGGCAAATCACTCGAGATTTCAGATCATTGTTTGGCACCAGCCCTTATCGATACTTAACCTTAAGACGTCTTGAAAAAGCCAAGTCACTTATGTCGCAAGGAATACCCATTGCGCAAGTTGCGCAAGAGTGTTTTTTTTCAGATCAAAGCCACTTTACTCGCCAATTCAAGAAAAGCTTTGGTACAACGCCAAATATGTGGAATAAGTTGAACGAAAGTCCCCAGCGATAAGCGCAGTTAACATAGCATTTTTGTAAATAACGTCGATATCTGCTTTATTTTTGCGCCACCAAGTCCAAAGTCGGGCTTTCACTGTGGCATGCTAAACGCTGCACATTTTCAAACAAATGATAAAACGTTCACGGACCGAAATTGGGGCGTGAGTATGAGATCAGCTATTGTTTAAAGTGCGACAATACATACAAGACTGGATCAACGACTTTACTATAGCCAATGCCTATCAAGGATGTATCGCCTATTTTTAGCAAAGTGACCATATTGCATGTTTTGATTTCTAAGAGCACGGCGATTTGACAGCTAAATGACAGACGAAGTAGATGAATTTGTTGATTGGTTTTAATTTGACTGCAAAAGCAGTCAAATAAGCTAGGCTCGCCGATTGACTGACGCCAGGCTCATATGTGTTAGCATTACTCTTTAATACGCCAACCTTTTGATTTTATACATGAAGCGTTTGCGCTAAAAAAAGATAAAAGTTGAACACTCGCAAAAGCTATTTCAGGCTCTTCTGAGTTTTCAGTTAATGTTGTACTCCTAATGCCTTGCCTAGCTTCTAACGCACATTCACTAGCTTCTTTTCGAAACAGTTCGTTGTCAGCTGACATCTCACCGTATTCGTTATGAACGACAATTGGTGGAGTCGTTGAGCAAGAGCAAATCATAGACAGTATAAAAGCTAAAGATAGTATTCTTGTTTTTATAATCATAACTTTTCATCAAATCCTTGTAATGATAACGCCTACTTAAAGGACTAATAATTGTTTGCTAAAATGTACAGCAAAGCGGTATCGAGCAAAACGTTACGAGTCATGCTTTAAATTCTCGTTAGCTGTAACTTTACACCCATACATCATTTTCAGCTGTAAGTTCACTACCTGAATCACCAGTGTTAACAACACCTTTAGGTTCAACAATCATTATTTTACATTCACTGTTAGCAACAGGTTTATGTTCTATACCTTTAGGGATTACAAACATTTCTCCGGAGTTTAGAGTTACTAGACCATCACGGAACTCTATATTAAGGATACCTTCCAAAACGATGAATACTTCATCAGTATCAGGGTGATCATGCCAAATAAATTCGCCTTCAACTTTCACTAATTTGAATTGGTAATCATTCATTTCTGCAACAACACGAGGAGACCAATGTTCAGTAAATTTCGAGAACTTATCTTTAAAATTTATAGCATCAAACTTCATTTTTACTCCATACATTCATTTACTGATAATGCCGCAATATGGGGCATATTTTTTGAGCGGAGCGAGAAAAACAGTTCGACAACAGCGCCTTGTTAACTGCAAATTTATGATTTAGAAATAATTTCACTAACTGCATGAGATACATCTTCCTTTATTACTGACTCTTCGATAATTGGTATGACCCATGAAGAACCTACCATCTCTAAAGAGGAACGCCAGTCTTTCCATTGCTCACCTCCAATGGAATCAAGATTATCAAGCCCAAATCGATAAGATGCCCCCCACTGAGCAATCGAAGGCAACTCAGGGTCAGCACTTTGGGCACCTAAAACAAAAGGACGATCTATTTCGCCTGGCATGATTGCAAAATAATACTCTACCTTTTCGGCCCTATTTCGAAATTTAGAGATAATCTTCATTTTCCACCGAGCAGTTAACGAGCCTGTAGAATTACTCGTTTTTAAATTTATTTTGATTAATGAATAAACAATATCTGAGTTTATATTTTGATTCAATTATTTAGTGTTGTTTAGATTATTATTTAACATGCAGTTTTGTTGGTTTTTTTAGTGCGCTTTAGGGGGGATTGAGGCGGGTTTGAAGCGTTTTTTGAGGTAAAAAGGGCTTACCCCTTCTTAGTGCATCGCTTGTTGCAACTTTTCTATGTTATGAACAAGACAGTACAGTTGCCACTGGGCATTCACTTTGGCTTGGCCACGTAAGGTCAATTTATTCATCCCTTTGTTGACCGTAATATTGCCAAATACCGGTTCGATACAGCCCAGTCGTTTGCTATATTGCCGCCGCCCCATTGGGCTGTCTATTTTCACTTTCATTTTGTCGGTGTAACTCAGTTTTTTCCGTGAGGCATCATTTTTAAACTGCACTTGCCGACCCGTTTTTATCGGCGGTTTTCGCATGCATTGCTGTTGCAACGGACAAGTTTTACAATCTTTTAAATAACCGCAAAATCGAGTGTATTCTCTGGTGATAACTTTTGACATTAATACCGCTTCGCCACATTTCATTGCCTGCGGGACATCGGCAAGTTTGCGTTGCTTCGTCATAATGAAAATCATCTGAAGTAAACAATCGAGGCTTGCCATTACGTCGTTTTAATCTGCGTTTTTCTTGCTCGGTTTCGTAAGTTTCACTTTCTTGAAACAACGGGTTTCGTTTTCTAAATTGATTGTCTGCGATGTAGGTATCAAAGCCACTTTGTGCCATAAATGCCAGATTAGCTTCACTGTTAAAGCCACTGTCTGCGGTAAATTTTATGGTGTGCTCGCTTGAGGGGTTAACAGGATTGAGCTTATCGAGTTGTTGTTTTAATTGCGTGACTGCTGGCTGGAGTGTTTGCTGCTCACCGACCGAACCCCACGTTTGTGCTTGTAAGATAATTTGATGTTTATCATCGTTTATCGCAATACCATTGTAGCCTTGAATGGTGCCCTTGGATGTGGTCATCTTTGCACTGTCAGGGTCGGTGATATTGCTTTTCACAGGCTTACCTTGGCTGCCTATTTTTCTTGGTGTGATGCGAGGAATGCCGTGATTTTATCCGCACTTTTATCTAACTTTCTTTTTGGTTTAAGTCTTGTGTGACGAGTTCTTCACTCAACCCATCTTGCGCTTGATGACGCTCAATAATGCGTTTACTTGCCCGTTCTAGTTTTGCTTTTACGGCCAAGTTCATCAAATGTACCACTCCATTCTTTGCTCGCATTTGACTTTAACTTACAACCATCGATGGCAAACATATTGCGGCCAATGAGCCCTTCTTCATCACAAATCAGCAGCACTTGAGTAAATAAGGGTTCTATTTGTTCATGCATTTTAGCCACAAAACCCGCTATCGATGTGTAATGTGGCTGTACATCACCCGACACGCTCATGAACAAAATATTGTTTTCACACGCCTTAGCAATGCGTCGACTGCTAATTAACCCATGCGCATACCCGAGTAAAATAATTTTGAGCATCACTGCTGGTGAATACGCTGCCGCCCCCGTTTTATCATTGTGATACCAAGCATCAAACCCCGATAAATCGAGTTTATTTTCGATAATATAACAAAGGGCATACTCGAATGTGCCAGGCAAAATTTGCTCTGAAAAATTGATGGGAATGAATTTACTTTGGCAGGATAAGTCAGGCTTGTAGTTGGCCATAACAATTTACTGTAGGTGAATAATATCTATTAGATCACAGGCATCGACACCCTACAAGCTCAAAAAACAACCAAGTTGCTTTATTTATGAAAAAGACGTTGAAACGTCATTTTTGGAGAAATTCTACAGCCTCAACGCCCTGTTAACAGGCAAAAAAATAGTTGGTTAAAATTAGCGACGAAGGAGCAAAAACCAACTGTTTTTTGTCCTTGTTTAACAGCTTGTTAGTTTACAATTACGCTAACACTAATGAAAAAGCACTTAGCCAAATTAACTGAAAGCCATAAGAAATACGTTGATGAATTCCAGGGTTACTTTGAGATTTTACGGCTTTAGCCATAGCAAATAGATAATAAACAGCAGCGATAACAGAGCCAACTGAAAAAATACGGAAATATAGAGGGATAACTTCTGTTGTTGGACTTACCGCTACTAATATTGGCGCTACAACTAGCGAAAGTAACATCATAAAACCAGCCCAAGAATGAACCTTACAATTAAAAGTTGGATTTTTAGTAAATGGATCAGCGTCCATAGGAAAATACCCAGCTACCCATGTGCCAATGCCATGAGCTATTACTAACCAACCCGCAATATTAACTAAGATTGAAACACTTGAAAGCTGCGCCAAATACCAACCGAAAAAGCAAAAGAGAAAACCTAGAGGGTAATTATTAATTAAGGGTGACAATTTTTCTGTTGGGCTGCCTGTTGCACCTAATTCACTACAGAATTGTTTAGAATGACTGTAACCATTATAAAATCGGCTTGCTACATAAACACCAATGAAGATCCAAATTGTTGCAATTAACCCTGAATAGATCGCAATACTTTCAAACACTACCAAAATCCTTTTTGTAAACTAACGCTTTGCTAATGGGCTGCCGCAGCGCAGCGTAGGCAGTCCCGTGGAGGCCATGCTGTTTGTGGCCGGAACGCAATTAAGCAACTTGTTATAAGCCTAAACACTGTACCACTCGGGTTTTGGTTCTTTTGAATTCCAACCCCAATCTTGCAATGTTTCAATGACTTGTTCACGGTCATACTTATCGTAGTACACTGGATTTAGCCCCGTTCCTTGAAAGCCTTTAAGTTTAGAGGCTTCAAAACAAGCTTCTTCAGAATCCTTGCGAGATGTAATGAGGGTTCCGTTAAGCCCACCAAACTGAGGTAATAAACCTGTGATTTGATATTCCTCGCCATCAGAACCAATAAATACGTATGGTGATATAAACAGTATCTCAAGATCTTTAGCCGCATCTAACCAAGCTTGTTGAGGCCGATTAAAAAGAGACTCCAATAACGTCACATTTTCATTGTCTGGTGCGTCAATATCTTTGTAAATCACAAAGTCTACGAACCCATCTTCGTCAAACGACACAATCCAGCGCTCTGAAAATGCGTCCACTTCAACATCAACGCATCCCATATGTTCGCGATAATCTATGCGAACTGGATATTTCTCTTCACTCATCTGAGCTAGAAAATCGAAAAGTTTCATCATATCCCTAAAGGCTTATAACAGCGTATTAGCGAGAATTCCGATAAACATCCTGAAAAGCTCACCAAAACTCAACATCCATACTACTTTAATTATTAATAATTTTAGTAACTTATCAGCTTAAAAAACCCAAATCAATCACCTTTTAGTCTAGGAAAAAACGAGAATTTAGATAACCGAGAATGATATGGCTCGTCATATGGATCCGATTTTTTAACAAAATAAGCTAATTCAATTGGATAGCATTGTCCTTTAGGTAAAACCGAGAATTTTTGCGATTACATAACGAGAACAAAACTGGCATTTTTACAAGAATGAATTATAACTGTATATATATAAGGGCTATCCATTTAGCGCCACCAGTGTCAATATGTAGTGATGAAAACTTCATCGTATTTATTAAAAGCTGGTGTAGATTACCCTACAAGTTGGGGCGAATTTGTTGATTGGTTTCATGATGAACAATCCTGCATTAGCTACCTTTACAAACTTCGTTGGCCAAACGGATTCATATGCCCAAGCTGTTCAAGCCATCAATCACCTTATCAGTTAAGTAATGGCAAGTTAAAATGTCATGCTTGTCGTTCTCAGTGTTCAGTAACATCAAGTACACTTTTTGACAAAACAAGAACCCCCATGAAAAGTTGGTTTGCTGCCGTCTGGTTTATTACAAATCAAAAAAATGGTGTCAGCGCTCTTGGAGTTCAAAGGTTATTAGGTCTTGGGAGTTATCAAACCGCTTGGTCATTAATGCACAAGTTAAGGTATGCCATGGTTGATCCTGAAAGGGATAAACTGTCCGGCATCGTAGAGGTTGACGAAACACTAATAGGTGGCGTCGTTCCCCAATCATCTATTAAAAATCAACAGGGTAAGCGTAAGGCTGTAGTTTTGGTAGCAGTTGAGCTGCTATCACGCTCTGGATTTGGCCGGATACGTTTAAGGCAAGTGGAAAGTGCAACCAAAGAACATATCCATCAATTCATTCAAGATGTAATTGAACCTGGTAGTACAATTTGTAGTGATGGCTCTCAAGCATACAAACAAATAGACAAGAAAGGATATAAGCATAACCGAATAGTGCATTTAGGTTCATCTGTACCTGCACATGAAACAATGGCTGGGGTGCATCGAGTCTCATCATTATGTAAAAGATGGCTTTTAGGTACATATCAAGGCGCGGTAAAGGCTAAGCAACTTGATTATTATTTAGATGAGTTTACATTTCGCTTCAATAGAAGAAAGTCAGATTCTCGGGGATTATTATTCTACAGGTTGCTTGAACAAGCAGTGCGTTCTAAGCCGATAACGTACCAATCAATTAAAAATCGATAACCACAATATATAGTGGTTGGTTGTGCTAAGTGGATAGCCCTTATATATATACAGCTATAATGTCAGTTTGAATCAAAAGGAGTTGATATGTCAACATCACCATTTCTCGAGTCAATTCGTACCGAACTTCGCACTCGTCGTTACAGTATAAAAACAGAGAAAGTATATTTATATTGGATAAAGCAATTTATCCTTTTCAATGACAAAAAACATCCTCAAGACATGGGTAATGCCGAAATTGAGCGTTTCTTAAATCACTTAGCAGTCAATCGGCAGGTAAGTGCTGCAACACAAAACCAAGCTTTATGCGCAATTATTTATGTATATAAACATATTATTCGAAGAGAGATATCAGATTTACGTTATTCGTTTACTAAGCGGGAGCAGTCCATACCGACAGTGCTAACCCACGAGGAGGCTAAAAACATTATTAGCCACCTTTCTGGCCAATATTGGTTAATTGCATCACTTCTATATGGTGGAGGATTACGAATAAATGAGGCATTAAAGCTAAGAATTAAAGATGTAAACATACAGAATAATACGTTATTTGTTTTTAGAGGCAAAGGTAAAAAAGACCGTTATACATTATTGCCAAAATCCTTAAGCCATTCTTTGGATAACCAATTTAGTATCGTAAAAGCGCGCCACCAGCAAGATTTAAGTGAAGGATATGGGTTAGCATCTTTGCCACCTGCACTATTACGTAAATATGGTAATGCCGCTAAAGATTTATCTTGGCAGTATGTTTTCCCCTCATCGACGCGCTGTACACATCTATATGATGGCTATATTTGTCGTCATCATATTCACGAAACAACATTTAGAAAACAATTGCGCAAAGCAGTATTAATCAGCCAAATACCGAAGCAAGTAAAAGCACATACCTTTAGGCATACGTTTGCGACTGAACTGTATACTCATGTTATAGGTTCTCGCTTTATTCATACTACCAGCCCAATAGATAGATAACGCCCATAAAAAAGGACTCTTACGAGCCCTTTTACACTGAGATGATAACAACCGCTTTGGCTGCGGCTTACCGCCTATGAGACTTAGCTACGCAAACCAATTCCGCGCGAAATCAAATAGTAAGCTACTGCCCACAAGCTGACGCAAAAGCCAACCATGATGGCGATAGATAACGGTACACTGAGGTCGGCAAAACCTAAAAATCCGTAGCGGAATACGTTAATCATGTATACCACAGGATTTAAACCCGATACACCTTGCCAAAAAGGTGGCAATAACGATAACGAGTAAAATACACCGCCTAAGTAGGTGAGTGGCGTAAGAATAAACGTCGGAATAATACTGATATCGTCAAAGCTTTTGGCAAACACGGCATTAATCAAGCCACCGAGTGAGAATAACACTGAGGTTAAAAACATGGTGATAACAACCAAGCCAACATGATGTAAGGAGATATCAACAAACAACATCGCCACTGTGGTCACAATTAAGCCCACGCATAACCCACGGGCGACACCGCCGCCGACATAACCGGCTATCATCACGTAATGCGGTACTGGAGCCACCATGATTTCTTCAATGTTGCGTTGAAACTTGGCGCTGTAAAACGATGAGGCTACATTAGAGTATGAGCTGGTGATCACCGACATCATGATTAAACCAGGAGCAATAAACTCCATGTAGGTCACGCCGCCCATTTCACCGATGCGGCTACCAACTAAGTTACCAAAAATTAAAAAATATAACGTCATGGTAATGGCTGGCGGCACTAGTGTTTGGATCCAAATACGGGTGAAGCGATTAATTTCTTTGGTTAAAATACTTTTAAAAGCCACAAAATACAGACTTTTCATTATTTTGACTCCTTGGCTTTCTCTACCAGCTCTACAAACAATTCTTCTAGACGGTTGGCTTTATTGCGCATCGACAAAACTTCGATATTGGCTGAAGTAAACTGAGTAAATAACTCATTAATGTTATTCGATTTCGCCACATCGACTTCTAAAGTATGTGCATCAGTTAAGCGGCAATTCATATTGGTTAACTGAGGGGCAACATCGAGATCATGACGTAAATCGAAAATAAAGGTTTCAACATCTAGCTTGCTCAATAATGCCTTCATGGTGGTGCATTCCACCAGCAAACCGGTATCGATAATACCAATGGTGCGACACAGCATTTCGGCTTCTTCAAGGTAGTGTGTGGTTAAAATAATCGTCACACCTTGTTTGTTAATTTGCTTTAAAAACTCCCACATTGAACGACGAAGTTCAATGTCGACGCCAGCTGTTGGCTCATCTAATATTAGCAATTTAGGTTCGTGCATTAACGCACGGGCAATCATTAAACGGCGTTTCATGCCACCAGACAGTTCGCGCGCTTGAGCATGGCGTTTTTGCCATAAATCAAGTTGGGTGAGATATTTTTCAGCACGTTGTAATGCTACGGCTTTTGGCACGCCATAGTAACCCGCTTGGTTAACCACAATTTGTTGCACGGTTTCAAACTGGTTAAAGTTAAATTCTTGCGGTACTAACCCGATACATAACTTGGCATGTTCGAGATCTTTATCTATATCGAAACCAAATACCGAAACCGTGCCAGCGGTTTTCTGCACCAATGAGCTGATAATGCCGATGGTGGTAGATTTACCTGCACCATTGGGGCCAAGCAAAGCAAAGAAGTCACCTTGCTTTACCGTCAAACTAATTGACTTAACGGCTTCTACACCGCCTTTATAGGTTTTTTTAAGGTTATCGATCACCAATGCATTGGCGTTATCGGCCATATTGAAATCCTCAACTTACAATGAAAAAAAACTCCCACATCGGCGGGAGTTTATAAATTATGTTTGCTTAATCCAGTGGTACAACTTTAGCGATATAAGGCAAGTTGCGGTATTGCTCTGCGTAGTCGATACCGTAACCGACAATAAACTCGTCAGGAATTGTGATACCAATAAAGTCGACGTGTACATCAACCTCGCGGCGTTCTGGCTTATCTAATAAGGTACAAAGCGCTAAACTTTTTGGTTCGCGCAGTAGTAACATCTCGCGCACTTTATTTAAGGTGTTGCCTGAGTCGATTAAGTCTTCAACAATTAACACGTCACGGCCAGAGATATCAGACTGCACGTCTTTAAGCACTTTAACGTCGCGTGAGCTAGTGGTTGAATTACCATAACTTGATACTGCCATAAAGTCGATTTCAACATGGCCTTTGATGCGGCGACATAAATCGGCCATAAACACTACAGAACCTTTTAATAGGCCAACCATTAATAAGCGTTCACTGTCAGCGTAATGAGCATTAATGCGTTCAGCTAACTGGTCTAAAGTTTTATTGATTTCTTGCTCAGAAATCATCATTTCAATGGTGTGCTTCATAAATCTCTCAATTGTCGATGTCGTGTGACTGAGTACGTCCGTATCCCCAGCGACTCGTTAAGTCGTGTTCAATACCCAAATGATCTAGTATTCGGGAAACCATGAAGTTTACCAGATCTTGAACCGATTTGGGATTATGATAAAAACCTGGTGCCGCTGGCATGATGGTCGCACCATTGCGTGTAAGGCTTAACATATGCTCTAAGTGTATGGCACTAAACGGAGTTTCACGCGGAACAAGGATTAACTGCCCACGCTCTTTTAATACTACGTCTGCTGCTCTTTCGAGCAAATTATTACTCATTCCTGTGGCAACAGCAGCTAATGTGCCGGTTGAACACGGACAAATCACCATTTGTTTTGGTGCTGCACTGCCTGATGCTGGCGGCGAAAACCATTCATCTTTACCTAACACCACTAATTCGCCTTTTAATGGCTCATCAGAATTATGCAGTTGTTCAAGTAATTGAGCCTTGGCTTTATCTGGATTTGCGCTCAGTTGTAACCCATGCTCGGTGGCTAACACCACACGTGCTGCGCTGGATACCATTAAAAAAACTTGGTAATCCGCCGCGAGCAAGCATTCAAGCAACTTAATACCATATGGTGCGCCAGATGCGCCAGTCCAGGCGAGACTAATTGCTTTGGCTTTTTTGGCATAGGCCATGTTGTACCCTCTATCGGCTAAAGCCGTTACGCTAGAGCCTTAATTATTTTCTGGTGAATACCATTGAAGCCACCATTACTCATAATGACCACGGTATCACCTTTATTGGCGGTGGTGGCTACTGTGTTAATAATGTCTTCTATATTGTTAAACACAGTCACAGGAAGTGGCGCATTAGCCATACTGGCATGAATGTCCCAACCAATATTGTCCGCTTGATATAAGTAGCCAACATCAGCCAATACCATCGAATTGGCCAGCGTATCTTTATGTACACCGCTTTTCATGGTGTTCGATCGCGGCTCTAGCACTACAATAATCTTGCCATTGGCATGATCACTGGAAGCCACTTTGGCCCTTAGCCCTTGTAAGGTGGTGGCAATAGCGGTTGGATGATGAGCAAAATCGTCATACACAGACACCCCATTAACGGTAGCCAATAATTCTAAACGACGCTTAGGTGGACTGAACTGTGTCAATGCCTCAATAGCATGGCTTGGTGCTACGCCAACATGACGTGCCGCAGCGATAGCCATAATTGCGTTTTCGATATTGTGCTGACCTATCAATGCCCAGTGTAATATCCCTTGTGACTCGCCCTTAAACAGCACTTCAAACACATGGCCGTCGTCGGCAATAGTACGCGACTGCCAAGCACTTGGTTCACCTTGGCTTACTAAAGGACTCTCTGAATAATTAGCTATATCTGTGGCTAAGGTTGGCGATTTAGAATAAATTTCTTGTTCGCTCCAACAGCCCATATCAATCACTTGCTGCACAGCTTCAACATCGCTAGGCCAAATAACCTTACCTTCGCCCGGCACAGTGCGGATAACATGATTAAATTGACGTTGAATGGCTGCGAGATCGGCAAAAATATCGGCATGATCAAATTCAAGATTATTGATCACTAACGTGCGTGGATGGTAATGCACAAACTTAGAGCGTTTATCAAAAAAGGCACTGTCGTATTCGTCGGCTTCAACCACAAAAAACACTGAGTTACCTAAACGGGCTGACACGCCAAAGTTTTGCGGCACGCCACCAATTAAAAATCCCGGCTCGTAGCCGCAGTATTCTAAAACCCACGCGAGCATGCTGGAGGTAGAGGTTTTGCCGTGAGTACCCGCTACCGCCAACACCCAACGGTCTTGCAAAATATGTTCAGACAAAAACTGCGGCCCAGAAGTGTATTTAATACCACGGTTTAATACCGCTTCTACACATGGATTACCGCGACTCATGGCATTACCAATAACCACTAAATCTGGTTGATTATCGCCTTCTTTGCCTAATTGAATGGGATCAAAACCTTGGATTAGCTCAATACCTTGTTGCTCAAGCTGGGTGCTCATCGGCGGGTAAACGTTAGCATCACTGCCGGTTACTTTGTGGCCCATTGCGCGGGCTAGTAGGGCTAAACCGCCCATAAAAGTGCCACAAATACCTAATATGTGTACGTGCATATTCAACTCTAATTGGTCCGTAATATGGCGGTTATTCTAATCTATTGCGCAACAGAATGTCAGTTAACAATGATTGAAATTAATCTAGGGTCTGTTGCTAATACAAAATAAAAAACAGTCCCATACTGAGTACGGTTGTGAGTAAGGTGTTGCGGGTAACGTAAGCCAGCACTGTGGCCACCAGAGCACAAGTTAAATAGGGGTTATATACACTAATAGCAAGTTGGCCTTCGGGCACAAACACAATTGGCGCTAAGATAGCGGTTAATACCGCTGGGGCTGAATAGCTTAAAAACGTTAAGGTATTTTTACTTAAGCGAATAGGCAATTTAGGTTCTAACAACAAGTGTCGACTGATAAACACCACCGCCGCCATGGATAAAATAATCAGCCAGATCATAGGTTGTGATCCTTATTTGCGGTCGCTGAAGAAGTAGATTCAGCGGTATTCGAATTAGCGATAGCAGAATCAATGTTACTCGAATTAACTCTAGCCAAAACCACAGCGTCTTCGTTAGTCAATTTGGCGTAAGTCATGCCTGCTGCCATGCCCGATATTGCCGCAATTAATAGCCCGGCTTGAATCGCAAATACTGCGCACACGACAGCTAAGGTAAGCGACACCAGGACACACACTAATATTGATGGCTTTTTTACTGTGGGGACTACGATGGCGATAAAGGTGGCAGCGATGGCAAAGTCGAGTCCGAGTTCGCCTAAGTTGTCGATAGACTGCCCTGCGACAATGCCAAGCAAAGTAGCAATATTCCAACCAAGATAAAAGGTTAAGCCGCCGCCCAAAGCATACCAGCGATCAAACTGATGTTGCGCTGGCGAGTCGCCTTTATGAGCTTGATTGGCGATAGCAAACAGTTCATCTGTGAGTAAAAAACCTAAGCCTAAACGCCATTTAAGGGGTAAAGGGCTTATATGAGTGCGCATCGCCATGGCATACAGCAAATGTCGAGAGGTGATCAGTAAGGTAGTGATCAAAATGCTGCTAATACCAATACCGGCTTTTATCATACCGAGTGCAACCAACTGGGCACTACCCGCAAAGATAATTGCCGACATCGCTTGGCTTTCAACTGGCGTTAGGCCCACTTCCAGTGCAAACGATCCGGCGAGTATCCCCCAAGGGATCACCGCAATCGTCAGCGGCATAACGGCAAGCGCACCAGCTAAAAACGATTTAGTTTTGGTGGGGGTAACAGAAGTTAACTCAAGGGTGTCCACGTTATATCCTTATTGACTGATATTGTTATTCCCTCAAATACAGCTTGATAGGAAACAAGAAGATTAGCTTAACGTGAATAAGTTAGTAAAGCCCTTGAAATATGATCATGAATCTTACCAGGGTATCAGTTGATCTATAACGTTTTTAGCTGTGATTAATCGCTCGATGAAATACAAGTATGAGCGTTATTCACTGGTTCAAAACATAGTATGTAGCATAGGTTTTAAATGCTAAATGCAGCAATACCCAACTCACTAACGCAGGCACTCATGTACAACCACAAGCTTAACCACAACCAAGCAATAAAAAACCAACATTTAAATTAAAATCAATTACTTATAAAAACAAACGACGACAAAAGAAGATTGCTAACAAATTTCCAAGATTGGTGGCAAGTAATTGATGCTTTAATACTGATTTAACCTGTTTTTAAGCGGTGATTATCACACCACTACATTAGCTCAGCCTTAAGTAACGTTTATGATAAAATGACTCACCTCATATTTTTTGCTATAAAAAAACATTAAATATAGTATGTAGATTTTTATATTCATCATTTACATTTATCAAATAGTATTAGTCGCGACGATATTACCCAAAAACGTTTTGCACTTCTAAGTTGCAAAAAAACATATATTTTATATTCAAATTTAGTATCGAGAAAAAATAAACGCCAAATTATACATTTATGCAATTAACTAAAAATCTCGCATGAACGACTTTTAAACAAGTAAAAAATATACACAAAAAGGAATTACATTAAATGTAATTCCGATACGTATTAAATTCGAGTATATAAATCGAAAAGTGAAAAACACATGTTGGATTAAATAACTAAGAAAGCAAACTAGGCTATCGTGAACAATGTGATTGAAAATACCATTTATCAAAAAACACCAATAACCGCCTACACCAAAGCCAATTTTTACTCAATAAGCATTAAGAAGTAAAACTATCAAGAAAACTCATACTAGGGTCTAGATACAACACCCAAGTTCACATCAAAACATATATTTATAATGCCCATATAACTAAAACTACATCTGTATAGACTTTATTGTTAAACAAGCTCACTGGTTAACTCGCGTATCTGCTGTTTTAACCAAGTAGCATCTTCATTATCTGCATTGGGATGCGTCACCAATACTAACTTTAATGGTTCTACAACGTTAAAAAGACGATTCACTTCGTATTCAGATATCTGACAAGCATGTAAACCTGACTCCTCATCTACCATGTCGTAAACGGCCTTGTAAGGTGTTAATGCCAACGACTTACAATCAGAAAGGTAATCAAATAAAGAAGATACATTTGTAATAGTCATTTCAGTTTCAAGAGGTAGATTGTTGAGTTGACAATACTCTTGAAACGGATTGATTATTGGCGCTTGGGCTCCCATAAGCGTATTGATGTATGGATACTCGGCAATACTTTCTAAAGTGATTTCTTGCTTTAAAATGCGATGATTTTTACAACTTAACAAGTACTGTGACCCCATTTCGGCAAGCACTTCAACGTGTAACTTTTGATCAAAGCAATGAATTTCCTCAGGGCTTTTACAACCACACAAGACAATACTATTAGGGTCGTTAGAAACGCTTTCTAGAGCATGTTTATCCCAATTGTTCACATTGATATGAATATCTTTATGATGCTCTTTAATTGAATTCATTAATGCACGTGGGTAAGCATGAGCAATCATTCCTGGCATCACTAATTCAAAATGTCGACTATGTGGCAATGAGGTACTATTCAGCCGATTGAAATTTTTAGCACAGTCCACAATTTCTTTTGCAATAGGGTAGATCCTCCCTGCATAATCGTTCGGTACCAATCCATATTTACGTCTAATAAAAAGCTCATCACCGAATAGCAATCTTGCTGAATGTAAACAACGACTAATCTTTGATGCTGGTACATCCAGTATTCTAGACACATGAGTAGCCGATTTGTTTTCGTACAAACTTACTAATATAGAAAGTGTTAATAAGTCTAATTTATCTAAGTCAATCTTCTTCATCACAGATACTCCCTTAGAGGTATTTAACATATCATATTATCGATTTATATAATATTTCATAACTTTATTTTAAGTATTTGATGATTACTTAATCCAGATCATAAAAATCAGTTATCAAAAACAACTCATTTTACAAAAACACTTTAAAGAGGAAATAGCTTAAGTATGATTACTACCGAGGTGACGATTAAGCCTGCACAAAAATTATAAAGAAAAATGTCAAAATGAGCATTTCAACTTCTGCAATATTCAATTCAGCATTTTAAAAAACTCTATTGTAAACTTAAATATTAATATAGTTAAATAAATACTTTTCTTAATTTAACATGCTAAAAATAACAATAAGATCCAAATCATAACTACAATCAAATAAACAATAATCACCTCACTTAATTGATTACGATCAATTAAAAATGAAAATACAAGGATAGTATTAATCGTACGTCGACGACGTACAGTTAATAAAACAATAAGTGTTTGGAGGTTGGTATGTTCACTTCAGTCTTTTTAAGTTATGTATTTATATACTCAGTTTTATTTATCGTTGTTCCATTTATATTAGTTGTTTTCATTATGACTTGTATAAAGTTCTTCAAAACTAATACAGAGGACCACACAGTTAAATTTAAAAAAATGCTTTTTGATACTCAAAGTTTTGACTTTTTAAAATCACTAAAAACCATGATTGGCGAAAAATATGACGTTTGTTGTAACGTTCCAATCGATACCGTGTTTGAAATGGATGCACAGACTGCTGCCGAAAATCATACACGACTCGATTATGTCGTCATTGACCATGATTCGTCAGAAGTGAAGTTAGTTATCTCTGATTTTAGTAATCAAGATGATGCTAACTCAAAAAGTTTGTTCGAAAAATTCAACATTAAATTAGTTGAAATGGCTCGAGGCAAACCTTGTGACATGCAAATGTTAAAACTATCCCTACCTGTATGAAGACCTTATCGGGTGACGACAAGCTGTTTTCACTCGATATTTTATCTTTTTAAATTCTGATCGCGAGGATTCATTATGTCCGTGAATAAATGGCTATTGCCACTCGGCATAGGATTGCTATCACTGTTTCTTAGCCAAGGCGCTCTCAGCGATGAACTTACTGGCAAAATTAACAATGATTCATGCATGAAATGCCATAAACGAAATGGAGCAATGCAGGGATATCATAGCCATGACTCATTAAAAATGAGTTGTAGCTCTTGCCATGGTGAAAAAGGCAATCATCCTAGAAAGCCTAATGATTTGATGGTGTTTTCTTCGGACAATGACATCCCTGTTACTGCTAAAAATGCTGTATGCCTTAAATGTCATACGCCAACAAAGTTAGCTGACGCAGAATGGACACATAACGTACATGCGCAAAAAACCAGCTGTACATCTTGTCATCAATTGCACCCTAAATTAGATCCGATGTTGGGGTTAAGTGCCTCAGAGCGCAGCAATAAATGCCAAAATTGTCACTCGGTGCGAGGTAAGTAATCATGGAAAACTCAAGAAGGCATTTTCTTAAAAGCACCTGTGCATTGGTTGCAGGCGTGTCGGTATATCCACTCAGTGGCAAAAATGCCAATGCAGAAATGGAAGCCGATATAAACAACATAAAGTACGCTTTGTTACATGATGAAACCAAATGCATTGGCTGTAATGCCTGTGTTGAAGCATGTCGAGAAGTGAATCATGTCCCCGAAGGCGTTACACGACTCAGCATTGAAAGAACTGGACCATTTGGAGAATACCCAAATCAATTTTATCACTTCTCTCGGCATTCTTGCGAACATTGCGAAGAGGCACCCTGCGTTTCTGTTTGTCCCACCGGTGCCGCCTTTATTAATAAAGAAACCGGTATTGTTGCAGTCAATGCAGATAAATGTGTCGGTTGCCAATACTGTATTGCAGCCTGCCCTTATGAAGTACGCTTTATTAATCCTGTGACTAAAGCTGCCGACAAATGTGATTTTTGCCGCGAAACGAATCTCAAACACGGTAAACAACCTGCCTGTGTAGAAATATGTCCGACAAAAGCATTAGTGTTTGGCAATCTTAAAGATCCCGAGTCCGAACTGGTTGCACTATTGAAGGCTAATCCGACTGAGCGCTTTAAGCAACGTTTAGGTACCCGGCCTAAAATATTTCGTATTAAAGCGAAACTAGGGGAGATTATATTATGAGTGCTTTTCATTTTGATACCTTGGTTTGGCACTGGCCCATTGCAATATACCTCTTTTTAGCGGGGGTATCCGCAGGCGCCATGTTCTTCTCTGTTTTATTGAAACATTTTTGCCTAAAGGATAAAGCACATCAGTCTGGATTTATTATCGCTGCGTGTATTATTGCGGCAATTTCCGTGGTAGCAGGCTTGGGGGTGTTGGTATTAGATTTAACCAAACCTTTGGACTTTTGGAAGATCCTAGTGTTTTACAACCCTACATCGGTAATGTCGATGGGTGTGCTTATATTAATGCTTTATCAAGTATTTATGTATGCCTGGATTGTAATTACATTCAGAAAAATCATTGATGATTTTTGTGAACAACGTTTGCCGATTGTTTGTAAGCTAACACGCATTATCGCGCATTATGAAGCAGGTATAACCGGCTTACTGGTTATCTTCTGTGTATCGTTAGGTGCCTACACCGGCTTTTTATTATCCGCTCAACCTCACTTCCCTATGTGGAATACTGGCGTGTTACCTTTACTGTTTTTGGTTTCAGGCTTATCTTCAGGTGCTGCGGCAACGTTATTAGGTGGTGTGTTACTCAAAGGCAACCCCAATGGTGCAGAAGTTCGTTTCATTCATAAAATAGAGATCCCACTGATTTTAGGTGAGATACTACTTATGTTCACCTTCTTCCTGGGTTTAGTCTTCAGTGGTGGCCAAAGCAAGGTGGCGGCATTCAATGCTGTCGGAGTAGGTTTTTGGGGCTTTATATTTTGGTTTGGGATTATGGGATTAGGATTATCGGCCCCATTAGCGATGAACTTATTTATGACCGCCACTTCAAAACGCAAGTTTGCCTATGTTGCCGGAACGGCATGCTTAAGTTTATTGGGGGTTATATTGTTGCGTAACTTCATCCTTTACACTGGTCAAATGGTAGTAAACTAGTCGCACTCTTAACGGTGATAGCACGCATTAGCAACCGTACTGTCACCGTATATCTAACAGAGACTAACTCGCTTGGCGTTACACTTATTTCATCACTTGCCATTACCGCCTAACTATTTTCGACCAAGTGAACATCAGCAATCATTAGAACAGAGTGATTAAAACAGAGTCGTTCAAACTCAGTCATATAAGCTCAGTCATTGAAGCTTCGCAGTACTCCCTACCCCTTAGATCTGATATGAGTATTTTCAATTACAGCTGAGTAAATTGTCTAATTAAATTATGATACACATTATGCAAGTTATCTAATTCAGCACGATCGGTATGTTCAGCTTTAATCAAATTTTGAATGCTTTGATCGAGCTGATACAAGGTTTGACGTAAAGTCACATCGGCAACCATACTTTGCATCCATGTAATGGCTGCAATCCGCTGCCCTCGAGTTACCGCAGTCACTTTATGCAAACTACTCGACGGGTATACTACAGCGTATCCTGCCGGTAATTTAATGTGTTGCTGACCAAATTCGGTGGCTATAACTAACTCACCACCGTCATACTCTTCGGGTTCACTCAAAAATACCGTCATTGATACATCACTGCGGATGACTTCTGCGGTATTAGGGATCCGCATAATGGCTGCATCAACATGATAGCCATACTCTTCGGTTTCGCTATAACGATTAAAGCACGGCGGAAATATCTTGTGCGGTAACGCCGCCGATACAATTTTAGGCGTTTCGCCAATACGCGCCAGTAGCTGATTAGCGAGTTGGCGCACATTAGCATGTTGCGCATCTGCTTGATTGTTATTTTTAACCGACGCCGCCATCCCCATTGCGGTTTTACGACCGTCGCCCCACGGACATTCAGCCAGTTGCAGACGATAAGCGCTGACGTCCTGTTTCGAGAGAATTTGTTCAATAACAATCATGCAAACACCTTTAATTAAAACTCATATGTCATCGATAATTTAGCATTACGGGCATCACCTAAGTACATAAATGAGCCAGAACGATAAGCTGCAGTCCAGTATTCTTCATTGAGTATGTTGCCCACGTTTATACGGAAAGTTAAATCCTCGGAGGCATTGTAACTGGCAAATAAATCAACTACTTGATAGTTAGGTACCACAATGCTGTAACGGCTATTGTCGCTATCATATCCTGCAGCAGTGTCTGGTTGTCCACCATACATTTCACTTTGATAAGTGTAGCTACCACCAAATACGAATGACTCTGTTAGCTCATAACGCAGCTGTAAATAAGCGCTTTCGTCTGCAAAGTTACTCAGTACTAAACCAATGTTAGCTGGATTGTAAGACTCTAAAATTTCTGAATCCATTTTAGCTGCCGAGAATTGTATGCTGAGTTTGTCAGTAATATTGCCGACCATACCAAACTCGATACCTTTAACGCGGTTTTTACCTGTATTAAGTGTCCCCAAAGTTGAGTAGCTGTCGCCAACACTTTCCATTACATCACTTTTAGTGATTTGGAAAATCGATGCCGAAAACATCATTTTGTCGTCAAACAACATCCACTTGGTACCAAGCTCCAAGTTTTCAACCAATTCAGCGTCAGCTTCAGTTGCCTGATCTGGCGTACCACAAATACCACCATAACCGCAGTTAGCCCCTAAGTCAGACTCCCCGCCATTGATGTTAGTGGCAGTACTGTAATTAGCGTAAATATTAGCATCTTCAGATAAGTCATAAACTAAGCCAATATTACCGTTGTACATGGTATCTGAATAGGCATAATCCACTTCGCCACCACGACCCGTTGTGTCGTTACTGTAATCAAAGCTGTCTTGTCTAAAACCAAAGAACAAGGCTAGCTGATCGGTTAATTCGACCGTATCCATTATGTATGCCGATACGGTTTCGATGTCGTATACAGCATCTGAGCCACCATCAACATAGCTGCGATTCATTAATTGGCCAATATTATCGACAGCATTTCCGTTACCATCAATAATACAATATGACTCTGATACGCCACCGCGACCATTGGTTAAACAATTACCCTGATTGTTGTTGGTGATGCTATATACGCCGTTGTCGACATTTTCATCTGTATATTCAAGGCCAAATACTAACTTGTGATTAAAACCAAGTGCTTGGGTATTCCAAAATAGATTGAACTGAGTACTGACATAATCAACATCTTGATTACCTTGATGAGTACTCAACGTTAGAGTGCTAGCACCTGGTGCTGTTGGATCGGTAGCTGCACGCGTCGAGCCGCCCATACCTGTTGTAATGTAGCCGTTTTCGGTATGACCAACACGTGTCGCATTGTACAAAGTAATGCTGTCATTTAACTCATATTCGGTACGTAAGGTGAACGTGGATACTTTTGAATTTAAAAAGTCACCATCTTGAGCGTACACAGGAATATCTTTAATCGGTTCACGGGTTTCACGATCAAAATAACTGCCTAAATCTGGTACATCTTTCGCGTCTAGGTAGTAACCGTCGGCAGTAAATGACAGTGCATCGGTGGCTTCGTACACACCTGATAACTGCACACCTTGACGTTCACTCGTAATACCTTCGCGACCGGGCTTGTCTTCTTCAGCCGTTAATCCGTTAAGACGCACTGCCACTTTTTCAGATATCGGTAAGTTATAGTCAACCGTTAAACGAGTATGATCGTCAGTGCCAACACCAAGATCGACGCGGCCAAAATCGTAAGCTACTGAGGCTTTTTTAGTCACACTGTTAATGGCACCGCCTGATGAACCACGGCCAGCAAATGTTGAACTAGGACCTTTGGTTATTTCAACACGCTCGGTAGCAAAACTTTCACGAGTGGTCATGCCAGGATCGCGTAGTCCATCAACAAACACGTCACTACGAGCTTCGTGGCCACGAATAATATAGCGATCACCGAACGCATTACCGTTTTCACCGGTACCTAGGGTCACACCGGCTTGGGCTGACAAAATGTCTTTTAAATCAGTATTACCTGACTCTTGAATTTGATCTTGAGTTAACACGGTAATCACTTGCGGCGTATCGACAAGTGCAGCCATCCGACGTTTATCAGCAGAGTTATTAAACATGTAAACCGAGTTTTGCACGCCATGAACACGAATTCGCTCTATAGATTCGTCCGTTTGCGCTGGTTTACATTTCGCCAATATATCCTTATCGCAAGTTTCATTTTTAGTATCTGCAGCGTATAGCGCTGGGCTACTGAATACTAATGCTGCAGCTACCGCTTGAGCACCTAATGATAACTTACTGTAATTATTAGACTTCATGTTTAACATCATCCTGTTATTAATAAGCATTAACTAAATTTCATTTATGTGCTGCACTTTACATAAATGAAACAAAGATCGCAAATACAAATCATTATCATTTATGTAAAGATTCATGCGGAGTTCGATTTAATTAACAAAATATAGAAATAAACACACAGGTAGGCGTTATTAGTAACCGTTTGAATACCGCTCAGAAAGAGCGGTCTGGTCGAAATAAGTTAACTGACTTGATAAAGCTCTAATGGAAGTCCATCTGGATCGCTAAAAAAGGTATATTGTTTGCCGGTATATTCGTCAATACGTACAGGCTCAACTGAAATATTATTCTGCTGCAAATGAGTAACTACAACATCGATGTCATCAACTTTGAACGCTAAATGGCGCAAACCTTGAGCCTCTGGATAACTGGGTCTTGGCGGTGCGCCATTGAATGAAAATAGCTCAATTTGACTGCCATCGGGCAAGCTTAAATCGAGTTTGTAAGAATCACGTGCTTGGCGATAATGTTCTGCAATAACTTTTAAGCCTAATATTTGGCTGTAAAACGCTTTTGAGCGTGGGTAATCGGCACAAATAATCGCGACGTGATGAATTCCATTTAGCATGGTTGTCCTTATAAACCTATTCTTTAAAAAACCTTTTTAAACTAAACACTTAATAAAATGAATTATCGATAGTATAAAGGTAAAAAAAATCCTGATAGCATAAGTCTATCAAGATTTTTATCTACTTGAAAAACAGTCAGAAATCAGTCTAAATCTAATCGATTATCTTTAACGATAATCACTCAGACTAGATACCCACTTCACCACCATCGTTTTTACGGATCATCACAGTCGCCGCACGTGGACGCACTGTAATCCCTGCAGGTGTTATTTCGTCAGCTTTGTCTGAATATGGCCAGTTGCCAGGATGCTGAATATTAGCAAATACCGTTT
The DNA here is from genome assembly GCF_021560015.1 of Shewanella vesiculosa. NCBI lineage: Bacteria > Pseudomonadati > Pseudomonadota > Gammaproteobacteria > Alteromonadales > Shewanellaceae > Shewanella > Shewanella vesiculosa. The sequence continues at coordinate 2,823,269 of NZ_CP073588.1, forward strand.
TATAATCTGGCGTAATCGCAAAACCAGTAACCTCACAGCCATTAGGACCAACAAAGAAACGCTTAAGCTGAGTTTGGTTGTCTGCGGTCAGCACTTGTTGTTTACCATCGGCATCAAGCATGCTTGATGGCACAATTGCCAACATTTGATCGTTGGTTTCTTCGGTGACTTCCGAGGCTCCATTATCAGTTTGTACCCACAAAATACCGCGCTGGTCGAACGATAAACCATCTGGGCTAGCAAACTGGTTTAAATCCGTTAAGCCAGATAAGTTGGTCTCGGCATCACCATCAGCTGGTGAACCAAACACAAAGATATCCCAAGTAAACTCTGTTGCAGTCTCACCATCATCCCAACGGATAATATGACCAAAGTTGTTATTTAATCGTGGGTTAGCAGGGTTGGTGCTGTCGGTACGTTTACTGTTGTTCGTTAAGGTTAAATATACAGTACCAGTAAATGGATCTACGGTTGTCCACTCTGGACGATCCATTGGTGTTGCGCCCACTAAGTCAGCTGCGCCAGCTGTATTGATGATAATGGCTTCGAGTGAATCAAAGCTGTCTGCAAGAGTTTTGCCGTCAGTCGTCATGCCATCTAATGTCAATGGTAACCATTCACCGATGCCATCTTCACTGAACTTAGCTGCATATAAAGTCCCAGCATTCATGTATTTGTCGCCTACAGTTAGGCGATTAGTGCTATTTGCATCTGCAGGATCCCATGGAGCATCAGAAACAAACTTATACAAATATTCAAAACGTGAATCGTGGCCTGAATAAAATGAGATTGGTTTGCCTTCTTCAAGCTTACCAAACACACAACCTTCATGGCGGAAGCGACCTAATGCAGTGCGTTTAATCGCACGAGAATTGGGATTGTATGGATCAATTTCAACTATATAACCATAACCATTGGCTTCGTTACGATAATCGTTTGTGGCACTTGAACCTGTTGGCGTTATATCAAAACGAGAAAATTCATCTAAACGTTCCTCGTCATCACCAGCTAAATGGGTCCAACCATAACGAGTATCAGATGTTGAAATACCAATGCGGGTTTGATCTTCCGTTAAGGTGCCATTATTAACAAAGTAACCAGGCCAGTTTTCTTCACACGTTAAGTAAGTTCCCCAAGGCGTATAACCATTACCACAGTTATTTAACGTACCGCGCGTTTGGCTACCATCTGGTGAATAGCGGGTTTCAAGGTATGAGCTGTACGCTAATGGCCCTGCTATATCCATCACAGTTGCAGCTGTAAAACGGCGGTTGTGGCGGTCATTTTCAACCACTTGCCAAATACCACTAACTAATTTAATTCGTACAACAGAAACACCATGAGCATTGATTTCTTTACGTATTTCATCAATTACTGTGCGTTTGCCATCAGTGCTATACGTCGGACCATTTGGATGCAGAGCATCTTCATCTATGTATTCGTGGTTGATACACAATAAACCATCATCTGCGGCATCGTTAAGCGGAAAGAAATGCATGCCATCATGGTGCATCCCGACTGAGTTTTCTTGATCTACCGCGGTATTGCTGCCATCGGCTTTCCAGGCTGCGGCTTTGGTATTTAACGGCGTTCCCCAAGGTGCTAATACATAAGCTGAATACCCTGCAGGAATTGCTACTGCATCAGTTTTAGAACCCGCAATAGACTCAAAACCTAATACTGCTGAGCTTTTAAGCGGTGGAGTTGGCGTAACTGGTGCGGTAGGCGTTGTTGGCGTTTCTGCTGCAGAATTATTATCAGAACCACAAGCACTTAACCCGAACCCACCAAACGCAGTCATCGCACTAAGGCCTAAACCACGCTTAACAAAATTACGACGCGATAAATGATTTTCCATCACTTCATTGAAAGGTGTATTTTTGCTGTTGTTAAAACGAGTTGGATCAAATGTCGCCTTGCTCATAAATAGTCCTTAGATATGCTCTGAAAATAACTGATTAAATGTAGGTATAATTATTTGTCAGTTAAGATAAGCGTCTAATGTGACAACAAGGTACAAACTGGATGACAAAAATGTGGCAATAAAAAGACAATCACCACACCGCTAAATGTGATGATATTCAGATACTCATTTCAATATTAAATAGGCGGGTAAATAACACATCACGATTCAGCGAATATAATAGATTTTTAACGCTTTTTACCGTGAGATGCTGCCAATGCCTTTTTACGCGCTTGTTGTTTTAATGAAGACTTAGTGGTTTTACGGGTTAGCGGAGCGATCACATCAAGATCAGGCTCAAATCCAGCCAACCATTGTTGTGGTAAACGTCGATCTAAAAAAACTTCAAGTTTGATCAATAACGGTTCGTCATCAACACTGAGTAAAGTAATGGCTTGCCCTGGCTTACCGGCCCTGCCTGTTCGGCCGATACGGTGGACATAATCTTCAACTTGAAACGGCAATTCCATATTAACTACATAATTTAATTCGTTAATATCGAGTCCTCTGGCCGCAACATCAGTGGCAACTAATGCGGTGACATCGCCGGCTTTAAAGGCGGCCAATACTTGCTCGCGCACTGCTTGTGATAAGTCTGCGTGAAATGCTTCTGCTGCAACTCCCGCTTGTTTCATTTGCTTTACCTGTGTGTCGGCGCCTTGTTTGGTGCGACAAAATATTAAACTTTGTTGCCAACCTTCTTGGGCAATTAAATGACACAAGATGGCGCACTTTCGTTTGGCATCAACATTAAATACCCGCTCAACAATACTGCTGGCTGTAACATTGCGTTGGGCCACTTCAATCACTTGTGGCGATCGTAATAAACGGCGACTAAAACTGAGCATACGGTCATCTAACGTGGCTGAAAACAACAGAGTTTGCCGGGCACTTGGTAAACGCTTAAGTACTTCGACTATTTCATCTTTAAAACCCATGTCCAACATGCGATCAGCTTCATCAAATACTAAATGAGTTAACTGCGACAACGACAATGCGCGCTTTCGTAATAAGTCCAATAAACGCCCTGGTGTTGCCACTAAAATATCAGTACCTGCGGCTAACTGTTGTATTTGCGCACCAATACTCACCCCGCCATAAACCATCACACAGCCAATATCACTGCCTTTAGCATATTGCTCGATACTCGACTGAACCTGTTGGGCCAGTTCACGCGTTGGTACTAACACTAAACAGCTAATGACGGCCTTGGTATTGGGGGCTTCTGGTGTTGTTGGTACTGTGCGCTTGCTTAAAATGTGGTGCAGTAAAGGCAAAGCAAAAGCGGCCGTTTTTCCCGTGCCAGTTTGTGCCCCCGCCATCACATCTTTACCGCTTAAAATAATCGGAATAGCACGTAACTGGATCGGTGTAGGCTGCTGATAATTAAGCTCAACTAAACGATCGATCAAGATGGGATGTAGCGACAAATCTGCAAAAGACATAAAAACTCCAAACAGGTGGATGCGCAGTTTATCACGCTCATTCTGGTGAAAACAAAGGCTCTATGTTTTGATTATATGGATTGTGGTTAATGAAACTAGCCGTTTGATACGATGCTGAACACATCTTCAGTACAATGAACCTATTGTGACAGAAAATACTGAGTGAAATGAATCTGACATATACAGCTGAAGACATTAAAATAATCAGCAGCTTTATTCATTACAACGATGTTTTCACTAAATGTTGCCATGAGCTTCCGAAACGGTGTCACAACATCTTGCTAATGAGCGGTATTTTCAAACCTGCCAAGCAAACTGAACTGGTTAACAATGTAGCATCTAAAATCAATGACACTGATGCAACAGAGACTAAAACATCTCAGGCTGAAAATACTGCCAAAAAGCACGCTAATAAGTGGCAGTTGAAGCGGTGGATCAGGTGGTAAGTATTAAACTGCTAGCATATTACACATTACCACGCCCTAAATAAACGTAAATTATCTTTGCTAATTAGCTTGGGATATTGGGCGGTGACGTCGAAAAATCCATTTGAATACGCTAGTGCTAGTGACGCTTTGTTTTGCTTATCGATGTAAGCAAATACAGGGGTCGATATAAATTGCTTTAAAAACATTTCTAACGCTTTGGTAGCAATACCTTGGCCCCAATATTCACGGCCAATCCAATAGCCAACTAAACGCATTTGAGGATCTGATTTTGCTGCCGGGTCGGTATTGATCCATGATAGAACATTACCCACTAGCACATCATCTAGCCAAATACCTTGGGCGGTGGCTTTCTCATTGGCCAATATTTTTTGCTGCCAATGTGCATTAAAAGCCTTGCGTTTACGCGCTGGAAAATCAGCCATTTTATTCGCAATAGGGTCGTTCTCAAATTCAAACAATATATCTAAATCTGCTTCAGTAATGGGATGAAGAGAAATATTCATTTCGGGTTCGCCTTTTCTATGTTGTGTCACCAAGATCATTTATATTATAGATAACCTCAACTCTGAATAAGAGATGGGATAAATCGTTAAAAAACGGTTTTATTTCAAGTTTGTAATAACAAACTGGCCGCGTATTGCACTAACAAGGCATATTGACACATCAATAACTTGCCTATTATAAGTCGATACAGGGTAGATAGTGGCTCAAAGGGTAATTTGATAACCGTTTATTATCCAGCGCTGAGGTTATGTTTATTCATCGACGCACTATGACGATGAGTTGTCGTATCAACATGCATTTAAGGAACACAGGATGAACAGCATTAAAACATGGCAATGGTTAGGCTTTGCAGGCCTATTACCTTTTATTATTCTCAGTGTATTGGCATTCAATCATAGCCTATTAGCACCCGAAATGACTATGTTAGGGTTTGTTAGCTATAGTGCTGTAATTTTAAGCTTTGTTGCCGGTACACTTTGGGGCAAGGCAGTCATATTAACCTTAGATGACAATATAGCCAAATTACTGATTATTAGTAACATAATCGCTCTTGGATGCTGGATTGCACTATTAACCCCCTTTGTATTGTCCGCACTTATTCTGCTCGTTAGTGGTTATCTGTACTTACTCTATGTTGAATTTAAAGCTAAACAATTATCAACCACCACCAGCTATATCACATTACGCACAATATTAACCAGTGTCGCGGTAGTATGTCATATTGTGGTGATGCTGAGCCTCTTTAGTGTTTAATGCCATTGAATTAATTAAAAAGCTCATGCTTAGTCGCATGAGCTTTTTTCTAGCTTACTCAAAGACACCTAATAAACCCACTATAAGCCAGTTTGACACTGCTCAGTTTGATTTATCATTGGCGCTAAAATAGGCATCATACCTTTAAGCACTTGTAATGGCAGTGCAGAAGTAAAGCTGAAATCGTCGGCTTTCTCTCCTGGCACAAACGCCGTTAGAGTTCCAAAATGATGATCGCCCAAATAAAACACAAATGTCGCAGTACGGTTTATTGCTGTTGAAGACACTTTACGACCATTACGAATTTCAGTCGCAATACGGTTATCACCTGTCCCGGTTTTACCGCCCATAACCAAAGGTTGGCCGTTGTTATCTAGCAAGCTGCCTTTAAGCCTCCTGGCAGTTCCATTTTCAACCACATTAGCCAACGCCCGTTTAAGAGCCCGAGCGACTTCTTGATGCATCACTCTGGATACTGTTTGCTTGTTATTAGCCAATGTCACTTCATAGGGTGTATTTTCTGCAAACTGTAATTGGTCAATTCTCACAGTGGGATAACGATAGCCATCATTTTGAATAATACCCATTAGCTCCGCCAAGGCTGCAGGCCTATCACCGGAACTCCCTAAAGCCGAGCCTAATGATGGCACCATATAATCAAATGGATAACCCATTCTCACCCAGCGCTGATGAATACTTAAAAATGCTTCGACTTCTAGCATCACTTGAATTCGAACATCACGTGCATTTTGATGACGAGTTCTAAACAACCAACGATACACTTCTTGTAATTGTGGTTGCGCGTCATCTAATACTTGGGTTAATTCGGTTTGTGGGTAGTCATTTAAATAACGTAACACCCACAGCTCCAATGGATGAACCCGAGCAATATAACCTTGATCAGCTAAATTAAACTTTTCTTCGCCGTACTTGCTGTATAACAGATTAATTTGTTTATCGGTAAATGTTTTGCTCGGTAAACGCTCAGTTAAAAAGGCTGTTAACTCACGGACCCCGTCATAGGGTTTTAAATAACGATAAACGGCTGTTAGCTTTTGTTCCTGTTGCTGAATACCATCAAAAAACATATCAAGACGCTGTTCTGGCGTTAAGTGACGATACTTACGATAAAAACGTTTTACAAACGAACTGCCTTCCCGTTTAGCAAATGCTTTGAGGTATTCTTCTCGACGAGGATCTTTATCATTACGCAGTAACTGTGACACACTGCCTTCACTGTTATAACTACTGCTGTAATTAACAATATCTTGCATTAAGCGCACAAAGGGTAAGTTTATCGACTCTTGTAACGCTTGATATAAGGTTGGTACGCGGCTGTCTTCTTTCTTATTAAAATTGTTAAACACATGCAAACCGCCACCAGTGAAGAATCGTTCTTCTGGTGAGGCCGAATATTCGCGCTGAAGAGCGGCATCTAACATCCGGGTTAAATTACGGTCACGGGTGGTAATTAAATAATCGACCACCCAACGGGTAATTTTGTCTTTGCGCTCCACATCCACTTGGCGTAAATCAACCACTGTCATGGCTGAAAATCGCTGTTGTAACTCTGCAATAATATCTAAATATGTGGCTAGTACTCGCAGTTTCGCTGTCGAACCTAACTCTAATTTACTGCCCTCATTAATATCAAACGGCTGATCAATGCTGTCGGTTTGAATGCGGACGCGATTAGCACTATCGGTGCTTTCATATAAAGTAAAACTGTAGAGCACTTTGTCTAACTGCGGTACCGACAGTAAACGTTCTCCCAATAATCCTATGCGCTGTGCATTTTGCTCAAAAGCTAAGCTGCGTAAGTAATCACTAACTTGCTGCTGTAAGTCGCCATGAAATGTACTCTTAATCGATAAGTCGTAGCGATCAAGATCAAACAAACTTAAGTCGAGCATGCCCGCGGTGCGGATTCTTACTGCATTAACCCCTTTATTGCTAGGCAAGTTAGTGACTGCCAACTTACTATTATTAAATGTTAGTTTTTGCTCAAGAGCAGACACCATCAATTGCGTTTCAATCAAGCCATCGCCACCCAATAAACGCAAATAACTGTCTACAAGCGACTCTAAATCATCATGACCTTGGCGTAAGTAATATGACGGCCGACGTTGGGCGATCATCAGTGCCACGATTTGACGAAACACCTCGCCACGCTGAGCACCATTTTGTGGTGTATGACGGCTCAATAGTAATTGGTTGGCCTGATTAAAATCAGTTTTAAACCAAGCCCATAAACCATCCCCAATACCATGGACTTCACCAAAACCGGGAGCCGATGATAACGGTACTGTGTTGAGATAATCTTGTACTATGCGATGCCGAGCGCCAACGGTGCTCTCGCCTTGCTGATACACTCGTACAATGGCCGAACCAATTTGCAATAATTTGTCTTTAATACTTAAGGTTAAACCATGATTTGAATGCCTAAATTTTTCAATTTGGGTGGCTAAGGTACTACCACCAGCTTTAGACATATCAGCACCAAAAATATCCGCAACCTGGCTTGCTGCAGCCAACACAAATCGAGGCCAATCAACGACAGGATTATAGTTAGCTTCAGGGCTTAACATTTCTCGATTTTCAATAAACAACAAAGTGTTAACCACTTGATCTGGAATTTTATCTTGATCTCGATAAACACGTTTAGGGTACAAGAAGTCGAATACCGTCATGTCACGACAATCTTTTATACTTAACCCTGATTGGGCTTTTTCATGATACGGCGGGAAAAAACCTTTTTGGGTATAATCCATCAACATCGGCGAAAACGCGACTTGCTGAGTAATTTGGTAATTGCGCTCAATTAATCGAGCAATTTTCTTCGGTAATTGACTGTAACCATGGCGCTCATCAAACGGACCATATTGCGGATAGATGACCGCATCACTGCGATAATCTCGGGTTTTGTAGGTTAACTTACTGGCATATTGGTGCAAAAAATAAGATTGATAATACGATGTTCTTACCTCAAACTCGACCAAATACGCGGTTGCTAATAATAACACTATCAACAGCCAACCCGCTTTACTGCGACGAACCGGTAGCGGTTTGGCGGGAGACGTTTTAGGCCGATAATTGTCAAACTGACTGTCTGTATTTGGACTAGACACGAACTCTCCATCTAACGCATAAGATCACAATAACGCACCATTTTATTTGTCGTTGATATGTTAAACACATCGCGGATGTATATTGTGTTAATTTTATCAGATGGGTAAAGCCATTAGATATAGACAAAATAACTAAATATTGTTTTTTAAACGTTTATTACCACAATATCGCTGTTTTGGCACAAGAAGCATTTATCAAGTCTAAGGATTGTTTTGGATAACGACATATCGCACACACAGTATCCACCATTGCGACTAGGTTTGGCCATGTGGTCACAAAATCAGTGGCAACAAACTATCTACGGTAATAGCCAAGCTCACCGGCTAGCACGCTATGCAGAAATATTTAATAGTGTCGAAGGCAACACCACTTTTTATGCCATACCATCGTTACAAAACGTGCAAAATTGGTACGCAGCAACCCATGACAATTTTAGTTTTACCTTTAAACTGCCCAAGCAGATTACGCACGAATTACAGCTACAACATACAGGTCCTGCCTTGAAACATTTTTTCAACGTCATGGAACCACTGATTACTCGCACTGGGATATGGAAAATCCAACTTCCCGCCAGCTTTGGGCCGCAATCGTTACCGCAATTAGCACAATTTTTAACTCAAGTTCCTCAAGGGTTAACTTATGGCGTAGAGGTACGTAACAGTGCTTTTTTTGCTAAAGGAGAAGCGGAACAAGCATTAAACCGTTTGCTTATCACCCATCATTGTAATCGAATTATTATGGACACTCGGCCGGTTTTTGCCGCCGCACCAACTACACCTGCCGTCATTGATGCCCATAAAAAAAAAGCCCCGAGTACCTGTACACGCTATTGCTACCGCCAACAATCCAGTGGTGCGCTTTATTGGTCACCCACAAGATGAAGCCAACGTACATTTTTTCAAAAACTGGCTTAAACAGTTACCACTTTGGATAGCTCAAGGTAAACAGCCTTATTTATTTGTCCACACTCCAGATAATCATGCGGCACCGCAACTTGCGGTAGATTTATACCGCTTACTCCAACAGCAGCTAACACACAGTGCATCGCCGCTGCCAGATATTAATTTATTACCGCAACATCAGCACAGCACAACGCAAATGGGCTTTGATTTGTAACATTCACTTTTATCCAACACCAACAGCATACTAAAGCACAAATAGCGGTGAACAGAATACTGTATTTTATGATATTATTTGCGCCGATCTAGCTTAGCCATACCGCCCGTTTATATTGTTAAAGGAACCACTATGAGTGAATCTGCAACCCGTCTAAATAAGTACATTAGTGAGAGTGGTATTTGCTCACGTCGTGAAGCAGACCGCTATATTGAACAAGGTAATGTATTTATCAATGGTAAGCGTGCCAAAATTGGTGACGGTGTCGAATTCGGCGATAAAGTAAAAGTGAATGGCCATGATATCGCCCCTCGAGATGAAGCGGACTTAGTGTTTATTGCACTCAACAAACCTGTGGGTATTGTGAGCACTACTGAAAACTCCGAGCGTGATAACATTGTCGATTTTGTTAACCACAGCGAACGTGTATTTCCAATTGGTCGTTTAGACAAAGATTCGCAAGGATTAATTTTTCTTACCAGCAATGGTGATTTAGTTAATAAAATCCTCCGAGCCGGTAATAATCACGACAAAGAATATGTGGTCACCGTTAATAAACCTATCACAGAAGCCTTCTTACAAGGAATGCGAGCGGGTGTGCCCATGCTAGGGGTCATCACTAAAAAGTGCAAAGTTGAACAAGTTTCAACATTTGTATTTAAAATTATATTAGTCCAAGGCCTTAATCGTCAGATCCGCAGGATGTGTGAACACTTCAACTTTGAAGTCACTAAACTTGAACGCCAATCGATTATGAACGTGTCGCTTAAAGGGTTGCCAGTGGGAGAATGGCGCGATTTAGATGAGCAAGAGCTCAGTACCTTAATGAAATTAATTGAGCATTCCTCGTCAGAGGTCAAAAACGCCCCAAAAAAAGCCAAGAAAAAGCCCACCCAAAGCTTACGAGATAAAATTGAAGGCCCTGAGCATTTTATGCAAAATAGAGGAGCTAAGCCTAAAAAGCCGACAGCAAACAAAGGTAAAGTTAGCCACTCAAGAAAACCGAAACGCTAAACTCAAGGGCTTGCAAAACTCACATTTACTACAGCATAAATGACATATCACTTAAGATATCTTCAGTCTGTAAATTAATCATTTTACAGTATTCAAAGAGGTTGTAATGCTGTAGAATTGAGATTGTACCAAATTTAAAAAAGCCAGTTTTATATAAAAAACAATTAATATAAGCACTTAGTGTTTGATTATGTATTTATAGAGATAAACATTTGATATGCATAATGTTGATCAAAATTAATACAGAATGGTTTTTTTATTTATGTTAGATATGCTAGAATTTTACCCGCTTTATTACGATAAAGACTGATAGATGACAGCAACAGGACGCTGTGTTTTTAAACAAGGAATGTGACATGTTCAACAATAACCTTCTAATTGTAGATTTCCCTGTCCTTCTTCATGGGCAATTTCAGCACCTTGCGAACCTTATCCAATTTAACTTAATTCCGACTAGTGCTAGTGATGCATTATCAGAATTATCCAACGCGTCTAGTCTGGAAAATGACACCAATATTATGGTTCATTATCTTGAAAATCCATTACAAGATATTGGCTATTTATGCGTCGAATTATTTAAAAATGATTTGCATATCGCATTTTGTCCTGCATTAAATGCGGAATTAGAAGTCATTCTTATTTCATCAGGATTTCATGGTGCAATCAGTGTCGATGACGATATAGCCCACCAAATACAAAGTATCAAAAAAGTACAAGATGGAGAAATCAGCTTCCATCCCAAAGCGGTATCCAAATATATCTTGCAAAGAAAGCGTATTCCATCATCAGGTAATCGCGCCAAAATACTTGCGGTCACCACCAAAAAAGAACAACAAGTCTTGTCACTCATACTGCATGGATTAACCAACGAAGAAATGGCCAAAGAGCTCAACATTTCGGTTAACACAGTCAAAATGCACGTCCAAAATATTTATAAAAAGACCAAGATTAAAAACCGCGGCCAATTATTTGCCTTTGCTGCTGGCTGATCCCCTATTTAATACTCCAGTTAATACTTAAAAAGTGCGCCTAACAATGTATCAATTAAACGATACATTGTTAGGCTCACTTAATATTTAACATTAGATATTTTCATTGTTTTAACAACACTTCACCCATAATGTAAGGACACATTAATGCACCATAAAAGCATATTAGCCATATTGATCTCTGGCGCACTCTTAATCGGTTGCGGTTCATCTGACGACGATAATAATACCGGAATAACTCAACCAGACTCCGGCACACCAACAACGCCGCCTGTATCAGAATACAATCACCAAGCAACTGGTCTCGCGGTATATCAAGGTGCATTATCTGGTGCGACTGTTTGTGCCGATTTAAACCAAAACTTGGCCTGTGATAATGATGAACCTTTTACGATTACAGATGTTGACGGTAACTACCAAATAGACTGGAAAAGTGAAGTCGAAACACCAGATTATTATTTAGTGGCTAATTGGGAAGCAGCAACGGCAACTCAAGCAATTCAAGCACGCTCTTTGGCGCTGAATATTAAAAATCCAACCAACCGTTCTGCGCCAAAAGCTATCGTTAGTGATGCAGGGAAAGGCACATTAATCGCTAGTCCACAATACAATGGTGCGATTAACAACCTGACACATATTAAACTCTCTCGTGTAATAGAGATGAAAAATCAAAATCTGTCTGACAGCGAAATTGATCAGCTATCGACTGAGTTAGATGCTTTATTAGCAATCTTATATCAATTAGATGCAGCAAGCTTATATTCTGTTTCTGCTGACGCATCGGCTAAAACAAGCTTTACCCGCCTCGAGTACGCAATTGCCTATTTACAGCAAGTCATTGCAACCCAAATACCCAACTTAATTGCAGCAGAGAAAATTCTGGCAGCTACATATTTGGAACTTTGGCAAAAACTAAGCGCCAGCGGCCTTTCAGCAGAAGAGTTTTTCTCAACTGATATATATACTCTCGCAGCCAACATACTGTTTAGTGACGCTGCGATCGCATTAGGGTTTACAGAGTTACCTATTGATTCACGTATTTTGTCCCAAAACGATTGGGATATTGTGCTGGGTAATATCATTAACGAAAAAGGCTTTACCAATACATTATCACTGACCATGTCGGCTGATATGAATGCGTTTTCAATACAAAATGCCGACAATACCAAAACACTCTCTTGGGTTGCGGTTCAACCTAATCAGGCGCTAGCTTTTGAAGCTTCATTAGATGAGGGAAATGAAATAATAACAGAGTGCTGGAATAAAACAGATAAACGCTGGTATACCGAAGATAATGGTCCAATAATTGAACCCACAATTACTGGTAATACCTACAACACTGTATACTCTGGTACGTATGTACCTATTACTATTGATATCGATAAAGTGACTAACGCTAATACGAGTGATTATTGGCAATCGGTTTTAAATATGGCCCCAGAAATATTAAAGTTAGATACATTAACCTGGCCTGATACCCTATACCGATTAACCGTGACTCAATCCGCAGACGTAATGTGTCGTGTCGTTGATGATTATGAAACTTATGAGCTATCAAGCTTTGTGACTGAAGAAACGCTCTCTACTACTATTATGGCGGAAATCTTATTTAAGTTTTATTTTCCTGATGACATTCGCATCGATGAAGAAAATCAAACTATTGCACTACTTGATAGTGACGGCAGCATTGAACAACGTTTTCAAATGACTAAAAGCAATAGCCCAAGTGATCAGTTATTAATTGAAGTGGCAGAAATCGTCGAAGGCTCTGCACAACAATACGTGTATCCAGACTACTTTATACTTGATGATCAACAACTGATTAAAGTTGAACTCAATAAAGCAATGCAAGCGTCTACAGCAAATAATGTCTCGGTAACGTTTGATAACAACGCAGGGTTTACCCAAACCTTGTATCAACACCTTTACGACCAAGTTAATCCATTGATTTTCGGTCAATAAAGGTAGCAGACTAATATTAATGTAAAATCCCCATAGTGTTAGCTTATGGGGATTTATTCATTCCGCAGAAAAACATACTTTTGAATGTTTAATATAAAAACAAACATCAAAAGTAATAATCAATCTGTAACCCTGATGATGTTTGAATATCTTATGGGCACGTTTAAGGTTCTTTCTTAATATTATTGGATACTTTATTTCAACAGGGAGTTGATATGTTAAAACCCGTGCTTATATCATTTGCCGTCATCATGACGGCTATGCCAGCGATGAATGCCTACTCGGCGACAACACAAGAATTGTTTTCTGAGCCTAAAGACGTAAAAGAAGTAAAGAATGAACTTCGGCATTTCACACCAGTACAATTGATAACGTCAATTGAAGACAATAAAATTCTTTCCAAAGAAGTGAAAGGTAAACTGATTAGAACTAACTATGAATTGCCACCGTCTTATATGCCGGCTCATTTAATCAATAACTATAAAAACCAGCTCAACGCATTAAATACCAATATCCTCTTTGAATGCGAGCAAGCAAGTTGCGGCAATGAAGATAAATTAGTCAAATTTATAAAACCGCTCAATGATATTTCAGACGGATCGCCATCGTTAATTACTGCCTATATCACCCTTCCAAAAAAACAAGTTTATGTGTCTATATATGCAGCTGGTAGGAAGCGCGCCACCAACTTAGAGATCGATATTATCGAAGTAATAGAAGAGCCGTTAGATTTAGTTACCACTGACCAAAACTATTTATCACAAGAGGTGAGTGAAATAACCGTTAAGGATAACAGCCAAAAAGATACTAAAAACTCGGCTGACCACCCAATGCTAAGCCGAATTCCAGGTGCTTATATACAAAAATATATTACACATGGTTTTAACCAAGCCTCAGTGCTTGTCGGTGATAACTATAAAACCATGGAACTGGAAGGAAAAATTACTGATATTGCTTACATATTACCACGTACTTACTCAGAATTTGAAATTGACACAAATTATCAACATGCGTTAACTAAACTTGGTTTTACAGAGGTTTATGCCTGCTTAGGAAACTCTTGCGGTGATGATTCAAAATTAGAAAGAAAGATCGCATTACTTGCAACGATTGGCTTTGACGAAAACCAATTTTATCGACTATACAAGTTAGATAGAGCTGAAGGTAATGTGTACGCTATGGTTTACGTCATTGGTTTTCCTGGCCAATTGTCAGCAGAAATCAGGATCATTGAAGAAACTACATTAAACAATAATCGTGTAGGTATTGATTTGCAGGGATTAACCGATGAAATAGCCAAAACAGGCCATGTGGCGCTAGACGGTTTGTTGTTTAAATATGATAGTGATGAACTATTACCAGAAGCTTATCCAATTGTAGAAGTGGTCGCTCAATACCTACAAACACACCCTAAACAACTGTTTTATGTGGTAGGACATTCAGACGATCAAGGCTCGCAAGCTTATAACCAAACCTTGTCAGAAAAACGTGCGACGGCGATTAAAACCCGGTTGATTAAACAGTTCTCTATTTCTGCACAACAAGTTGAAGCTAAAGGAGTGGGTGAGTACTCACCTATAGCAAATAACCTTGATGAAAATGGCCAAAAGCAAAATCGCCGCGTTGAGTTGGTGATACGCTCTGACAATAAATAACCGACATATAAACCTTACATAGTAAACAATTGTAAGTTCCCCCAAAAAGGTAGTCTTGGCTACCTTTTTGCTCTTTGCATTTCTCATCCATTGATACAAATACATTTATAGACATTATTACTCAGCATATTAATACGGTGCAGAAGCACGTTAGGAAAGATAATCATATTAAGTAGATATTTTTTTTATTGGTAGATTTGGACTAAAGTAAAACAAGGCAATGCGATTTTGTGCGGAGAAGCAATGGATAGTTTTTTCAGTTTGATGAGCAACGCCGTGTTATTACTGGCTCTTGTGGTTATTTATGATGCAATTACGCTACAAAACATCGTTTCCCCAAAATATAAAGATGTCTTAAGTGGCATTTTTATCGGCATGATTACGGTGAGTTTAATGATCAATCCTTGGGAATTTCGTCAAGGAATTTTTTTTGATGCTCGCTGGATTTTATTGAGTTTAAGTGGTCTGTTTTTTGGTTTTATTCCGACATTGATTGGCTCTTTACTCGCTGCATGGTTTCGTATTTATCAAGGTGGTGCGGGGGTATTTGCTGGTACATTAATTATTTTCATCAGTTCTGCCATTGGCTTAGGTTGGCGATACTGGATTCAATCATCAAACAAGCAGATAAACTGGAAAAACTTACTACTAATGAGCCTGGTAGTAGAATTAGCCGCGTTATTCAATGTATTATTAATACCTGTTGCAGATAAATACGACATCATCCTCACTATCAGCCCTACCATACTTACAGTGTATACCTGTGGCTCCATGCTATTAGGATTACTGTTAAAACAGCATCAGCAAAGACAGCAATTAGCACAAGAACTGCAGCATAATAAATCCCTTCTTGAAACCGAAAAAAACCTATTACAAAGTATCATTGATGGCATTCCCGATATTATTTTCTATAAATCGATCGATGGGATCTATTTAGGCTGTAATAAAGCATTTGCTGAACTATTAAAACTCAAACCTGAACAAATTAAATATCATAAAGATAGTGACCTCTTTGATGAGCAACAAACAAATAAGTTTATCGAAGCAGACCGTTTTGTTTTACAGAAAAAACAACCATGGAGAAATGAAGAATGGATTACAACATCTGATGGTATTGCACACATATTTAGCACCCAGAAAACACCTTTTACAGACTCATTAGGACACATTAACGGCATTGTTGGGGTTGGACGAGATCTCGCCTATCGAAAACACATTGAAAAACAATTACGTCGCAGTGAAACAACTTACCGCAACATTATTAGTACTGCCCAAGATGGCTTTTTAATCACCTCACTTGAAGGCAATATCATTGAAGCAAATCAAAGCTTTGTAAATATGACCGGTTACAGCATGAAAGAGCTAATAAACATGCCCATTAACCAAATTGAAACCAGTAACCAGCATCAATTTTCTGATGAAAATATCGACAGAGCTAAGCGAAAAAAACGTTTACACTTCACTTCGCTTCATCGACATAAACAAGGCCATTTATTTCATGTTGAGGTGAATATTAGCTTTTGGGATAGTGATGAAGGAATGTTTTTCTGTTTTGTTAGAGACATATCAGAACGTATTAATGCCGAACAAAAGCTATTACGCAGTGAATCTAAATTCAGACAAATTTTTGAAAAAATCCCCGCAATATCCGTCCAAGGCTATGATAAAGATCGCTCGGTCATTTTTTGGAATCATGCCAGTGAAAAACTGTATGGCTATACCAAAGAACAGGCCATGGGTAAAAAACTAGAAGATCTCATTATTCCTCTGCCATATCGGGAGCATGTGATAAATAATGTTAACGCGTGGATAAATGATGGTATCCCGATCCCTGCGGAAGAATTACTTCTAAGGCATGCTGATGGCAGCAATGTTGCCGTTTATTCATCTCATGCATTAATGAACAATGCCGACAACGAAGCAGAAATGTACTGCATCGATATCGATTTAAGCGCCCAAAAAAAGGCAGAAGAACAAGCTCTCACTCTGTCACAAGCAATAGAGCAAAGCCCCATATCAATGATATTAACTAATATCGACAGCAAAATTGAATATGTTAATAGTGCATTTGAAAGGATTTCAGGCTATAGCGCCAGTGACGTTATTGGTCAGGATGCCAGTATATTGAAGTCAGGATTAACCCCTAAGTCACTTTATAAGGAATTATGGGATACCATTTCTAGAGGGGATGCGTGGCAAGGTGAACTGCAAAATAAAAAGAAAAATGGCGATATTTTTTGGGAACACGCACATATCGCACCTATTTTTGATAACGTTGGCGTCGCTAAACATTATTTAGCTCTAAAACAGGATGTGACTCAATATAAGCTGCAAGAAGAGCGAATAATTCAACAGGCTCACTACGATAGCTTAACAGGCTTGCCCAACAGACTACTCTCACTCGAGAGATTATCGCAAATGCTCAAAGATGCGTTTCGAAGCCAAAATAATGTCGCGGTATTATTTTTAGATTTAGACGATTTTAAAAAAGTGAATGATTCCTTGGGCCACTCTATTGGTGATGAACTATTAGTCCAAGCCGCTGCTCGATTAAAAAACACGATATCAAATAATGATCTCGTAGGTAGGTTAGGCGGCGATGAGTTTATCATTATATTGGGCAATATTAACTCGCCCGCTGAAGTTGAAGTTATGGCCACTAAAATGCTCAAACGATTTTACCAACCTTTTGTGCTCAACAATCGTGAGTTAGTGTCTACGGTCAGTATTGGTATAGCTCTTTATCCGCATAACAGCGAAGACCCTAAAGAGCTACTTAGACAGGCAGATTCTGCCATGTATTATTCAAAGGACCGCGGTAGAAATACCTATAATTTCTATACCCACCAAATGGACCAGGATATAAATCGACGTCTAAGAGTTGAAGAGCAATTACGTAATGCTCTGAAACGAAAAGAATTCGAGGTTTACTTTCAGCCACTTGTAGAAATAAAAAGTCGTAAAATTATTGGTGCTGAGGCGCTTTTACGCTGGAAAAATGCATTACTCGGCCAAGTAACACCAGATGAATTCATTCCTATTGCGGAACAAACCGGACTGATCATCCCTATCGGTCAATATGTTATTGATATTGCATTTAATGCCACGAAAAAATGGCAGCAACAGTTTCAGTCTCAATTTAAAATTGCTATCAATGTTTCCCCTAAGCAATTTAGGGAAAATACCTTTATTGATATGCTTAAAATGCAGCTTGAGAAACACCAGATCCACGTCAGTTGTGTAGAACTTGAAATCACCGAAGGGGTATTACTTAATGGTGACCCGATTATCAATAGTAACTTAACCAGCATAAATGATATTGGTGTCAGCATCTCGATGGATGATTTTGGTACTGGATATTCGTCACTCAGTTATCTGCGTAGTTATCCGTTTGACACCTTAAAAGTAGATAAAAGTTTCATTAATGATATTACCGTTGATCCTGGCGATCTGGAACTTGTCGGGGCAGCGATCGCCATGGGACATGGACTTAACTTAAAGGTTGTTGCTGAAGGTATAGAAACTGAAGAACAGTATCATCTGCTACGTTCATTAAAATGTGATTATGGTCAGGGCTACTTATTCAGTAAGCCATTACCTAGAGCTGAATTTGAGGAACTGCTACAAACACAGGTAAAATCAGCTGATCAATAACATGTTTAATCATGCAAAAATCAAAAATGCCTGTCAGCTCGCTGACAGGCATTAATAATTCGATTCGACAATTAAGCTATTTCCACTTAATTACTCACGATAATAAACAGCATGCTGCGTTAATTATCTGGCTAGCTTGGTGATTAAATTAAGCGGTTTTCACTTTCCAATTGACCGTTTGGCCAGCAAAAAATGGCACGATAGGGCTACCGTTAGGTAAAATAATCTCTTCTGGTACTGTCCATTCTTGTTTGACTAACGTTACGATACCTGTATTACGTGGCAGACCATAAAAGTCTGCGCCATGTAAGCTGGCAAAACCTTCGAGCTTATCTAAGACACCCAAGTGATCAAATACTTGAGCATATAGTTCTAACGCACTCCAGGCACTGTAACAGCCTGCGCAGCCACAAGACTCTTTGCGGTGTTTTTCATGTGGTGCTGAATCGGTGCCTAAAAAAGAACTTACTTGAACCAGTCGCCACTGCAGCTTGCAAAGCATGCTGGTGAATGTTGCGTTTTAATACGGGTAAACAAAAGTTATGCGGACGAATACCACCTACTAACATATCGTTACGGTTTAACAATAAATGCTGTGGTGTAATGGTTGCGGCAACATTAGCAGAAGCACCGGCAACAAATTCAGCCGCCTCTTTTGTGGTGATATGCTCAAACACGACTTTAAGGCTAGGAATAGCTTCGACAATACGCGATAAGTAGCGATCGATAAATAACTTTTCACGATCAAAAATATCAATATGCGATTCGGTCACTTCGCCATGCACCAGTAATAATATACCTTGCTGCGCCATCACCTCAAATATTGGGAATAACTCATCTAATGCTTTAACTGCGGCATCGGAATTGGTTGTCGCCCCAGCAGGGTATAATTTGCAAGCTACAACACCTGCCGCTTTCGCATCAATAATGTCTTGAGCGCTGGTATTATTGGTTAAAAATAGCGTCATTAATGGCTTAAAGTCACTTCCACTTGGACGAGCGGCTAAGATACGCTCCTTATAAGCCATAGCCATAGCAGCTGTCGTCACTGGTGGAACTAAATTCGGCATCACAATGGCGCGTTTAAATAATCTAGCTGTAGCCGGAACCGTCTCACCTAACATGTCCCCATCTCGAAAATGAAGATGCCAATCATCGGGAGCGGTTAAGGTAATGTGCGTCATGTGGGTTCCTTGGCTTAAATAACAAATTGTTAGCTGTTATTGTGCCTGAATTCGGATTTTCTTAATAGATGCATAATTTGAACGCAGACTTTTCTATATCAAAAAATCAGCCTATGTTGACGAATAGATCTAGGAATATGTCGCTATGCTATTATGTTAAAAGGACGTTTTTTATAAAGAGATGACATTGTTAACTAATATCGGATCAAAATTCCTGCTTAATACATGCCTTATTATCGCCAGTATTATGGCGATAATAGCGATTTCTGGCTGCGACAAAATGGTGGTAATGAAAACGCCTGATCATCTGCAGCGACTGGTTAATGAGACGCTCATTGATGGCGTTCTATCAAGCGATGCCAGCATAGCAGTGACATTAAGCAGAAGCCGTGCATTATCGATATGGCAAGTTGCGACTGGCAAATTATTGCAGCAATGGTCTGACGATGACTTTGATGAAACCAATTACCTCGTGGCGTTGTCAGCGAATAAACATTACCTTGCGACGGCCAGTAAACACCAAATATCTATTTTTAACCTTAACACAGGAAAGTTAGACATACGTTGGTTCGCTCAGGGTTTCAATCCTGATGCCAGTATTTCGAGCCTTGCTCTGAGCCAAACAGGCAGTACTATTTTGGTGGGGATGAATGATGGCTCAATTACTGTGATCCAAAGGAGCAGCATGACAATGTCATTATTTAAACAACATAGCGCTGCCGTTAATCATGTTGAGCTATCCAATTTTGAACAACAAGTACTATCGACTGGGATTGATGGCGATGCACACATTTGGGCCACGTATAGCGGTGAATTAATAAGCAGCTTTTCTCGCCCGCAGCAGATCACTAGCGTGAGTTTTGATGAAGCCAATCGACGCTTGTTCATTGCTGATGCCCTCGATAATAATGTCATTATCGATACTCAAACCACGCAACCCATTAGCCAACTTGATTACCTTGAACGTTACCGCTATTTTCGACAGGCGTTGTTCATTAACCATGGTAAAAACCTAATTACTGCGACCTCAAAACAAAGTGTTATCTATTGGGATGCCGACTCAGGAAAAGAGCTTTCTCATTGGGACATTACCGCTTATAACGCTGGTACAACCGTATTTTCAATGGTGCTACAAACCAATGGAAAATTATTAACCCTAAGCTCAGACGGCGCGCTTGAAACCTGGAGTTTATGAGTGAGTATTGACATGGAATTATCAATGATAAGTAGCAATATTGTGGTTGTTTTGGCTAGCACTATGATGCAATAAACCTCGTAGAAAATTAAATTTTGCTGGTGAGTTCAAAGATCTGTTTATATATTAAATCGACATAAACAATAATCTTGCATGTACAAACTAAACTCAGTATATATAGCATATGCTATAAATGAGGTGCTAAATGGCAAGACCCAAAATCCCCCGAACCATATGTGGTCAATTAGCCAATATTTGCTTTAAGCCTAATGGTATTCCTATGGTGCAATTAGAGCAGGTTCCACTTGCAGAAGATGAAATTGAAGCTTTGCGCTTAGTTGACTTGCTAGGAATGCAGCAGCAAGAAGCCGCTAAGTCGATGGGAATATCCCGCCAAACTTTGGCTAACTTAGTGAAAGGAGCTCGATATAAAGTGGTTGATAGCCTTATTTATGGCAAAGCGTTGATGACAAATATATCAACTAAATAGTAAACACTGGTAACACGCATTGGCGTGTTTAGGTAAGTCTAATGCAAGCAGTATTAAAAGACTCTGGCCTCAAAATAACCACACAAAGATGTAAGTTACTTGAGTTTTTAACTCAAGTCGATGAGCAGCATTTCACAGTAGAAAATATCTATCAGGGGTTAAATGCTCGGGGAGAAGCAATTGGCCTTAATTCTGTATATCGAATTATGACCCATTTTGAGCGGGCTGGCCTCGTTGTTAGACGACTATTTGAATCTGAAAGTGCCGTTTATGAACTCAATAATAAGCCCCGCCATGATCATTTACTTTGCTTAACTTGCGGTAAGTTAATTGATTTTATCGATCCCTTGATTGAGCTGCGCTTAGGGTTAGCGGCAGAGCATCACGGTATGAGTATTCATCACCATAGCCTCAATATGTATGGTTATTGCTTTAATTGCCAACATGCACTTGACAAAAAAATCAGATAAACAGAAAACCTAATAAATAGTCACTTCATTATTAATCAATTTTTTCTTGGAGACAGCTATGACTAAAATAGTCATTATTGGTGGTGTTGCCGGTGGTGCATCTGCAGCAGCAAGAGCAAGACGGGTATCTGAAACGGCTGAAATCATCATGCTAGAGCGTGGCGAGTTTGTTTCATTTGCCAACTGCGGTTTGCCATACCATATAAGCGGCGAAATCGAATCGCGCGACTCACTATTACTGCAAACACCAGAAAGCTTCAAGTCACGTTTCAATATTGATGTGCGTGTATTGAACGAAGTAATTGCTATCGACAGACACGCAAAGCAACTTAACGTACGTAACCTTATTACTAATGAAACATATCTAGAGTCTTACGATAAACTATTACTCAGTCCAGGTGCATCCCCCATTAAGCCTCCAATCAGTGGCATTAATCATCATTTTGTTCATAGCCTACGTAATATTCCTGATATGGATAAAGTGTTGTCTACCCTTTTACTGCATAAACCTAAACACGCTACTGTGGTGGGTGGAGGTTTTATTGGTTTAGAAATGGTAGAAGCGTTACGCCATCTAGGATTAGAAGTGAGCTTGCTCGAACTTGCTGACCAGGTAATGGGGCCAGTAGATATTGAAATGGCCAATATGCTGCACCAAAAGCTTGTCGATAACGGGGTTGATTTACGCTTAAAAACAGGCTTGGCCGCTGTCAATGATTGCCCAATTAAACTCTCTGAAGCCGATAATACTGATGACTACGATAAACCTCTCTCTCCCCATTACCATTTGACATTAGACTTAACAGATAACAATACCTTAGCAACAGATTTAGTCATTCTCGCCATTGGTGTAAAACCAGAAACTCGCTTGGCCTCTGAGTGCGGTTTAGTATTGGGGCCGCTGGGTGGTATTGCGGTTGATGCTGGGATGCAAACCTCTGATGCTGATATTTATGCTGTTGGTGATGCTATCGAAACAGCTGATTTTGTGACTGGTAAGCCGACACTGATCCCACTTGCAGGGCCAGCAAACCGCCAAGGCAGATTAGCCGCAGATAACATGCTCGGGGGGAAGAAATTATATCGTGCGACTCAAGGCACAGCTATCTGTAAGCTTTTTGATATGGCCATATCCTCTACTGGATTAAATGAAAAAAGTTTACTCAAGCAAGCTATCCCTTATGAAAAAATCTATGTGCACACTGCCAGTCATGCCAGTTATTATCCTGGGGCGCATCCTATTACCTTGAAATTATTATTTTGTCCTGATTCTGGCCGTATTTTAGGCGCTCAGGCCACGGGAATTGATGGCGTAGATAAGCGTATAGACGTATTGGCCGTGGCACAACGTGCGGGCATGACAGTGTATGATTTAGCCGACCTAGAACTGACTTACGCGCCTCCTTTTGGTTCTGCACGAGATGTGGTTAACCAAGCAGGCATGGTCGCTGCCAATGTATTATTGGGTGATGAAGCTGTTTGTCATGTTCAAGATCTATATAACTTGACTGCAACACAAATGATTGTCGATGTACGAAATCCTGGTGAATTAACTGCGGTGGGTGCAATTGAGGGGGCGATTAATATTCCGCTACCAGAACTTCGAGATCGACTCAATGAGCTCCCAAAAGACAAAGAATTACTGGTGTTCTGCCAAGTCGGTTTACGCGGGCACGTTGCCTATTGCATGCTAGTCCAGCATGGTTTTAAAGTACGCAATCTCAGCGGCGGCTATAAGACCTACCAAATGGTTAATGCGCATTTTTAGTCCATATAAAACGCTTAAATAAATACCTCAGCTAGTGTGCTTATTCTGTAAGTGATAAAACAAAAACCAGCCTATTGGCTGGTTTTTACTTTTTTATTGTTAGGCGACTAACTCGACGGCTAGCCGACAAGTACAATTACGCTTGTGGGCGCATCGCTGGGAATAAAATCACGTCGCGGATAGTATGAGTGTTAGTGAATAGCATCACTAAACGATCGATACCAATACCTTGACCCGCTGTTGGCGGTAAACCGTGCTCAAGTGCGGTGATGTAGTCAGCGTCATAGAACATAGCTTCGTCATCGCCTGCATCTTTAGCATCAACTTGCGCTTTAAAGCGGTTGTCTTGATCTTCAGCATCGTTCAGCTCGCTAAAGCCGTTTGCCACTTCGCGGCCACCAATGAAAAATTCAAAACGGTCGGTGATGAAGTCATTGTTATCATTACGGCGTGCTAAAGGCGAAATATCCGCAGGGTAACCAGTAATGAACGTTGGTTGCATCAGCTTAGTTTCAGCGGTTTCACCGAAAATCTCTTCTAATAACTGACCACAGGTCCAGAATTTCTCTAGCTTGATGCCTAGGCTCGATGCTAAGTCGCGCATAAACTCTACGTCTTTCACTTGCTCGTAAGTCATCGCTTGAATAGTCGCATTGTCAGGGTTGTACTTTTGAATAGCTTCTAACATGCTTAAACGTGCATAGGGGCCACCAAAATCTACTGTGTGCTCGCCGTATGGCATTTGCGCACTACCCGTTAACTCAATGGCGATTGAACTGAGCATTTCTTCAGTTAAGTCCATTAAGTCTTTGTAATCAGCATACGCCATATAGAATTCCATCATAGTGAATTCTGGGTTATGACGTGGTGACAAACCTTCGTTACGGAAGTTACGGTTAATTTCGAATACGCGCTCAAAACCACCGACCACTAAACGCTTAAGGTATAGTTCTGGCGCAATACGTAAGTACATGGCCATGTCTAATGCATTGTGATGAGTCACAAATGGACGTGCAGAAGCACCACCAGGAATAACGTGCATCATTGGGGTTTCAACTTCCATGAACTCTTTTTTGATCATGAAGTTACGAATGGCAGAAACCACTTTAGAGCGCATAATGAACGCGTTGCGCGAGTCTTCGTTAACGATTAAGTCAACATAGCGCTGGCGATAGCGAGTTTCTTGGTCGGTTAAACCGTGGAATTTCTCAGGTAACGGACGCAATGCTTTGGTCAGTAATTGATACTCTTCCATATTAACGTACAAGTCGCCCTTGCCAGATAAATGCAGCTGACCTTTAACACCAACAATGTCACCGATGTCTAAACCTTGATAACGCTCTTTTAAATCGCCTTGGACTGGCTTACCAGCATAAGCTTGAATACGACCAGACACATCTTGAATCACTAAAAATGGACCACGCTTAGCCATAACACGGCCTGCAATGCTGGTTTGAAAAGCGAGTTCTTCTAACGCTTCTTTGGTCTGCTCACCATATTGCGCCTGTAACTCAGCCGCTTTATGGCTACGTTGCCATGTATTTGGATGCGCATTAGCAGGACAACTGGTGCGGATGTGCTCTAATTTAGCGCGACGTTCAGCAATCAGTTTGTTTTCATCTTGTACGTGTTCAGTCATGTTATATTCTCGCGTTTACTCGCCACACTTACATGGCGGAAAAAGTTAATTTAATTAAAGTCCTGATTTTAGGCTGGCTTCAATAAACTTATCTAAATCACCATCCAGCACTGATTGAGTGTTGCGGTTCTCAATCCCTGTACGTAAATCTTTAATACGGGCGTCGTCTAATACATAAGAACGAATTTGACTGCCCCAACCGATATCTGATTTTGCATCTTCAGCAGCTTGCTTATCGGCATTTTGTTTATGCATTTCTAACTCATACAACTTCGCCTTTAACTGTTTAAAGGCAGAATCGCGGTTTTTATGTTGCGAGCGATCGTTTTGACATTGCACCACAGTGTTGGTTGGCAAATGCGTAATACGTATCGCAGAATCTGTTTTATTGACGTGTTGACCACCCGCGCCTGATGCACGATAAGTGTCGATACGTAAATCGGATGGATTAATATCGATCTCAATATCATCATCAATTTCTGGATAAACGAAAACAGAGCAAAAAGAAGTATGGCGTTTGCCAGATGAATCAAAAGGTGATTTACGCACTAAACGGTGGACACCCGTTTCAGTTCGCATCCATCCAAAAGCATACTCACCAGTGAACTTAATCGTAGCACCTTTAATACCGGCTACATCACCGTCGGTGACTTCCATTAACTCGGGGCTAAAACCATGTGCATCGCCCCAGCGTAAGTACATGCGCAGCACCATGTTGGCCCAGTCTTGCGCTTCAGTGCCGCCCGAACCAGATTGAATATCCAAGTAACAGTTTGACGCATCACTCTTACCAGAAAACATGCGGCGAAATTCGAGATCGGCTAGACGAGTGTCTAACACCTCAAGTTCTGCAGCTGCATCATTAAAGGTTTCTTCGTCATCTTCTTCAATGGCAAGTTCAAGTAACCCTTCGATATCTTCAAGACCTGAGTCCATATCATCAATGGTTTTGACCACGACAACTAACGCAGCGCGCTCTTTACCTAATGCTTGCGCACGTTCAGGCTCATTCCACACTTCTGGGCTTTCTAGCTCGCGGCTGACTTCTTCTAAGCGCTCACTTTTGGCAGCGTAGTCAAAGATACCCCCCGAAGTAGCTCAGTACGTTCAGCGAGCTCTTTAATTTTGAATTTTACCGGATTAACTTCAAACATGAATATTCAACTTAAATTTAGCAGTTAACAAAAGGTGCAACGGCGCATTTTACCTCATGATAGGCGCTAAACCTAGACCGGAAGGATGATTATTAATAAACAAATGACGAATATATTTCACTGAATCAATATCAGAAAAAGCATAACCGTGAGTGTAACGACTAAATGTACGCCATATTGTTGCATAACAGCTTGTACAAAAGATTGAATAAGGATTCGGTTAAGAATTAAGCCTAGGAATGGCTGACTGATAATGCTAAAAAATACCCATAATAGTGAAAAAACACTTCAGATTATGACGAAAAAAAATGAACCCTTAAGGTTCATTTTCCAACCCAATAACAGTCACTATTATATTTTAAATTGACCGACTAACTTAGAAAGCGTCGAGCCTTCATTGGCCACCGTTTTGCTCATATCAGAAGCATCTTGACTGGCCGCTAATAGCGTATTCACAATCTCTTGCACTGAATTAATATTACGATTAATTTCTTCGGTTACTGAGCTTTGTTCGGTAGCTGCTGTAGCTATTTGGGTACTCATGTCATTAATGCTGGTCACTGATGAGGTAACAGCGCCTAAACTTTCAGAAATAGCCCTAGAAGACTCAACTGAACTTAAACAACTGGCTTGGCTCTGTTCCATGGCTTGTACCGCTTTGGTGACTAACTTATGCAGTTCAGACAGCATTTCATTAATTTCGACGGTACTGGTTTGAGTGCGACTGGCTAAATTTCTGACTTCATCAGCAACCACAGCAAAGCCTCGACCTTGCTCGCCAGCTCGGGCAGCTTCAATGGCCGCATTAAGTGCCAGTAAATTGGTTTGCTCTGCAATTCCACCGATCACACTCAGCACTGAGTTAATCTTTTTCGACTGCTCACTTAATGACTTCACATTGGCGGCGGCATTGTCAATTTGGGTCATCAAATTAGACACTTCAGTTAATGATGTATCGACACAGTCTTGCGCTTTTCCGACGTTATCAGAAGCCGCATGTGTTGCTTCAGCAACCATATTAGTATTATGAGCCACATCATGAGCGGTCGCAGACATTTCAGTAATCGCGGTCACAACCTGATCAATTTCATTGTTATGATTATAAAGCTGCTCAGTCATTGACACTGTTTGACCACTAATGCTTTGCGCTGCATGTTTAACCCTATCAGTCGCCCCCGCTACATCACCAATAATATTCTGTAACTTGTCAATGAACAGGTTAAAAGCACTGCCTAACTGGCCGATCTCATCAATGCTTGTTATCTCAAGACGTTTAGTTAAATCACCCTCACCTTTGGCGATATCATTTAATGAGCTAGCCATATTTTGGATAGGCACCACCATTCTATGGGCCATAATGACTACAGCAAAAGCAGTTATCCCTGTTAAACCCAAAGCAATTAATAAAAATAAGAATGCTTTTTGATTCATCTCTTCAGTTTTATAGGTTTCATAAGCCGCAATAGACTCTTCAATATCATCAATGTAAGCGCCAGAGCCTAACATCCAATGGGTATTGGGGACCATTACCGCGAAACCGAGCTTTTCAACTAACTGTTCTCTACCAGGCTTTTTGTAATAATAAGAAAAATTACCGCTCCCGGATTTAGCGGCATCTAATAGCCCAACAATAATTTTAGTGCCATTGGGATCGGCCATGTCAATTTTGTTTTGGCCTTCCAGTTCAGGCATAGTCGGATGAAAAATATTCATCCCCGCATCATCATAGATAAAAAAATACCCTGCTGTGCCAAAACGTAAGTCTCGTAATGCCGCATTAACATTACCTTTATCACCCAAAGAGAGTTCATATTCAACGACTCCCTGGGCAATCTGAACGGATTCTTTAAGTTGATTTTTGCGTTCTGAAATTAATTCACTGCGAAAATTATCAATATCTCTTTTCAGCGATGCACCTTCGTTAACATAAAAAATGCTCAGTAATACTGTGAGGATCAACGTTAGCGGAATTAACGATAAGCCCAATAGTTTATTGCGTAATGAAGATCTCAGCATAGTGGTAGCCTTTTGAAGGTCTTTTAAGATAATAGTCTACAAATATAATAGTCTATTTATTATAAATGGTTACATTAACAAACTATGACTACTCAAAAAAGTGCGGCCTATCGCAAAACGTACAATATAATAACCGCTTTACAACATAGACAACCCACTACCCATTGCTGCAAATCCTATGACTAACCATACAAGGCTTGGCTTAAAGACTTTTAATACACTAAAACCAATAATCACTAATGCCATGTCCTGCGGCATGATGACCCCACTTGTGAATACTGGCTGATAAAGTGCTGCCAGCAATAATCCCACAACGGCAGCATTGACACCTGCTAACGCACCCGCAATTGCAGGACGTTGGCTAATGCTATGCCAGCTTTTTAACCCCACCAGCATCAGTAAAAATCCAGGAAGAAAAATTGCCAGCGTGGCAACTATCGCCCCTAAAATAGGTGACTCTAACCATAAATCAGCGCCTAAAAGTAGCCAGAGTAAACATGGGCCCAGGGATGGCTTGTGCAAGCGCATAACCGCTGAGAGAAAACGATCGGCAGTAATGTATTCGCCAACACTGGTTTCAAGTAAGGGTAAAACCACATGTCCGCCACCAAAGACTAAACTTCCAACTTGGAAGAATTGTGCAAAAATTTGTCCTAGGCTATCTGGTTGATTAATAAAATATAAAGATGCCACTATTACTGTAATAAATAGCCCTAACCAAACATAATTAAGCTCTATCGGAGGGTTGTCTGGCGTAATACTGTCGCCTCGAGTCATCAACATGACTCCAACAATCGCTGCCACAATTAACACCCCAATTTGCATTAATAATGACGGCATTAAAATGATGGCAACAGCTGTTGCTGCCATAAGTATTTTAGCGGTTTTTCGTTGACAGAATTGGGTGAACATTGACAAAGTTGCTTCAGCAACAACCACGACAGCGAGTAGTTTTAAACCATGGATGGCACCCGCAACAGCAGTCAACTCGAGCCATTGTGCACTGGTAACGGCAAATAAAAACATCAATAAAAAAGACGGTAAGGTAAAACCTAAAAAGGCAGCAAGACCACCTAATAGACCACCACGATGATAACCAATTGCAAAACCAACCTGACTGGAACCTGGCCCCGGCATAAACTGACTTAGGGCAACAAAGCTTGAGTACTGTTTACTGTCTAACCATTGCTGATCGTCAACAAAGACTTTTCTGAAGTAGCCTATATGCGCTGCAGGGCCGCCAAAACTGATTAGACCTAATGCTAAAAAGCGAGTAAATATTTGCCACATTGTCCGAATACCTTTTTATAGTGATTAACAATGCTATGACAATGAGATGGCATTTTTATGACAATAAAAAAATGCCCCCATCACCATACATAATACTAATATTTATCAGCAACTTATATTTTCTCGTTAGGTAGAGTCATCGTGTAGTGCCACAAAGCTTAGTTGGAGAAAATAAACATTTATCAAATAATCCATTATTCGGCTAAATCGTATTACCTCAACTTGTCAGCAATAAAAACCACCAGCTTGCGATGAAATGCCTCAAATATTCTGAGCGTGGCTTACATGCTTTATATCAACTCAACGTTGAGATTAACTCGGCCTATTGCAGCAGCTCTAACATAACCAATACCTCAAAATGATCCGTATGAGGAAACATATCAAACATTTGTACTTTGGTAATTTCATAACCCGTAATACAGGCTAAATCTGTCATTAAGGTGTGTGGATTACAGCTAGAATACACAATGGCTTTGGGCGCAAACTCGCTCAATGAATCGCATAAGGTTTTACCTAATCCTCGCCGCGGTGGGTTAACAATAATAAGATCGGGTTTGACTTCAGCTGATTGCCCTTGTGCAAAATGGGTTGAATCAAGAGCACTAAAATCCACTTGTGTCAGCCCAAGTTTGCTGGCTGACAAGATGGCACATTCTATTGCTTCTGATTCAATCTCTATACCCGTTAAGCGAATTTGATGATCAGCACAATGCAACCCAAAACCGCCGACACCACAGAATAAGTCCCAAATATAGTTAGGTGTAAACTCAGTAACCCACTCCCTTGCAATCTGATACAACTGCGCCGCAACGTCAGGATTTGTTTGAAAAAAGCTTTTTGGCCGAATAAATAACGGCACATGATTCAGTTGTTCTTCTAAGCGCGTAGTTTCGGTTAAAAAGATTTCTCTTTCACCTTCTAAAATAGCCATATGAATCGGCTGAATATTAGCCGACACTAAGGTAATTTGAGGAAATTCTTGCAGTAACTGCGGTAATTCTCGTTCAATTCGCGCGATCGCGTTATCGCTACGCAAAACAAAACGCAGCATAAACTGGCCACTACTTTGACTACGAGTCAGCAAAATAAATTTGAGCTCACCTTTGGCCTTATCGACTCGATAAGGAGGCACACCCGCTTGCTGCACAAATCGCTCTAAACGGTGTAATAACAATTGCATATCTTTAGGGTATAACGAACAATCACATAAACTGATCGGCTCCCCTTGTGGATTAACCAATCCTAAAATAGGCTCATGAGCGGCACCTAATACCACCATTTTGGCTTTATTACGAAAGCCAGATTCTGCACTTAATATCGGTGAAAACCATTGTTTAACCGACATGTCACGAAACAAATCCGTTAATTTTTGCTGTTTTACATTTACTTGCTCAACCATTGGCAGTTGAATATTGCGGCATGACAAACAATCGCCACGCTCAAAATAGTCACATTTCACAGCTGTTTGCCTCTCCAGAATTTAACATCATAAAAGCGTGATCACACAGTTGTTTGAGTTGCTGTAAGTCCTCAATAGTGCCACCCACTTTACAGCGCATTTGCTCAGGAATACTCAAGGCTTGTTGATATAATTGTTGGCCTTGCTCGGTAACATGCAGCACTCGCACACGTTCATCTAATTCACTGCGACCACGGCTCACTAAACCTTTGCTTTCTAGGCGTTTTAACAAGGGCGTTAAGGTTCCAGAATCAAGGTGTAATTTTTCACCTAAGGTTTTGACACTAATTCCTGGCTCTTTCCACAACACCATCATCACTAAATATTGCGGATAAGTTAGTGATAACTCATCTAACAATGGCCGATAGGCGCGGATCATTGCATTAGTCGCACTATACAACGAAAAACACACTTGGTTTTCAAGTGCTAGCGGGTTTTGCACTGAAGGTAATTGAGATTCATTAAGCACTTTGCTAGACATAGGTCAAACTCCACTAACCACTAATATGGGTTAATCATAACATTGGTTGTGCACAACCTATAATCAAAAAGCATCTCGCGTTATTTTTGATAAAAAATAATCAAGTCTTTGGGTTTTCGGCCGTTATACTTATAACATTGGTTTTTTATATTAAGGTTAATCATGTCACTTAGCATTAACTCACCTTCTTCAATGCCTACAACGATTGATTCAGGCAACAGCTTGAAAGTTGCCGTTATGGCTAAAGATCAGCAAAAAGCTGAAGGGCAAATGGCATTGCAACTCATCGAAGCTGCACTAGCACCAGCGCCTCAACCCGTAGGCAACAGTGGCCATAATATTAATACAACTGCATAATTTATTTGTAGCGTCCTAAAAACCCTAGTGAATATTTTTTATATTCCTAGGGCTTTTTTTACGATCGACACACTGCACAAGAAGCTCATCAATAGTCGCGACTAAAGATTGGCTTATACCTGCTATGCGAATTTAGTAACGCAGCCATTTCAATGCGTCATCTTCATCTTCGAAATATTTAATCTCGCCCGCAATAAACCAACTACCGATTTTGGCCGCCCATTCTTGCCAATTTTTATTGCCCCAAATAGCCACTCTTTCAAACTCAGATTTGTGCTTTAATCCCAGTGATAAATCATCCCAAGCAGCGCGTAAATCCCAGCCCTCAAGTTCAGTGGCGTCGAGAAATAAACTCACTTTAGGTTGATTAACTTGGCTTAAAGCCCCTTCTAACATAGGGGTAATGACGAGATAGTCTTCGTGGGTTAGTGTGCCCGTTGCTTTTAATGTCACAAAAAACACATTTTCAATTCGGTTTATGCCTATTGATAAACCATGTTTCTTCATATCCATATCGTGGCTCCTTTAACATGCGATTACACATTTAACTGCACACGCCTATCAACAACGCTTATGCATGCTTACATTTTAAGTAATTATAAAATTAAGTATGTGCAGGGCTGCACAAAAAACAAACAGAGTGATTGTAATTAATGTCAAACAGCATCATGTATAGAGCATGATTGGGGTGACAAAACCACGTTATAAATAACAAATTCAATGCGAATCACAGGACGATTTAATTAAACAACAATAGATTGAAAATAAAGACTTTTATCAGGAAATGGCAGATAATGTACCATTATGAATCGCTTATCAAACGGCCATCGTCTTTAGATAACTGCGAAAAAATCACGGCGGCTAGCATAGTCATCACCCCGACTGTCACAAAAGTGAGCTGGAACGCCCCGAGTACTGTCGCGGCATTATCGCTACCAATATTGGCACTAAAACCACCGAGTAAAGCACCAGCACAGGCAACTCCCAAACTTAATGATAATTGCCCGACTACCGACAATAGGCTGTTACCGCTACTGGCACTAGCATCATCAAGATCGATCAAAGTCACGGCATTCATTGCGGTAAACTGCAATGAGTTAATCGCGCCCATGAAGGCCAACATGCCCAGTAACAACCAATAAGGGGTGTGCTCGTTAACTAAGCCTATGCTCGCCAGCATCAATCCCAGAGCCAGTGTATTAGCGGTTAATACAAATCGATAACCTAAACGTTCAATAATGGGACGAGCCACCGATTTGGCCATTATCGCCGCAGCAGCCAATGGCAGCATACTCATTCCCGCCTGAGATGGTGAATAACCCAAAGCGACTTGCAGCAACAATGGCACCAAAAAAGGCAATGCACCACTGCCCAAACGAGCAAACAGATTACCAAACAGACCGATAGCAAATGTTCTGGTTTGGAACAATAATGGGGAAAACAGTGGCTGATCAATTCGCCCAGCTCGAAGCCAATAGGCAATTAAGCATGCCATGCCACCAAACAACAGCAACATCACTCGCAAGTGTGGCAAATGCAGTTCACCTAATCCTTCCATAGCAACGGTAATCAACAACATCGCCGCACCAAACAACAAAAAGCCTAGGGTATCGAAACGCGACCTTTCCTTACCACGAAGGTCTGGAATAAACTTCCAAACCGCATAACACCCCACAATGCCGACAGGTAAGTTAATCAAAAAGATCCAATGCCAAGTGAGATATTGCACCATCCAACCGCCCATCACTGGACCAATTAAAAGACCGAGTAAACCGGGGATGGTGATAAAGCCCATTATCCGCACCAACTCAGAACGCGGGTACGCCCGCACAACTAGCCGACCAACGGGCAGCATTAACGCACCACCCAAGCCCTGAATGACTCTAGCGCCAATTAACATGTCCAACGAATGCGACAATGCACAAAGCAATGAACCAAAACTAAACAATAGGATGGCACCAAAGAAGATTTTCTTAGTACCAAAGCGATCTGCAATCCAACCGGAAGCTGGGATCAACAGAGCAACCGTGAGCATGTAAGCGATAATGACGCCTTGCATGCGCAGCGGATCTTCGTTTAAGTCATTGGCCATTGCGGGTAAAGCGGTATTGAGGATTGTCCCGTCAAGCGACTGCATAAAAAAAAGCAATGGCAACCACCCAAGGTAATCCTCGAGCAGTTTGTGCATCAAGCAGTCGGCTATCGGGCATTGAACCTCCATTTACCACATGAGTGTCGCGACACCAAGCAGTGCAAATAGCACGGCACAACCTCGATGAATAAGCTTCATTGGTAGTTTGTTCGCACTAAAATGACCTGCCAATACCACAGGGACATTAGCAATCAGCATACCCAATGTGGTGCCGATAACAACCCAGGTTAATGATTGATATTTTGCCGCTAAGACAACAGTAGCAATTTGTGTTTTGTCACCAATTTCGGCGATAAAAAACAAAATAAACGTCGCAGTAAAAGCACCTAATTTATAAAAACGGTTATCATCGTCATCCATTTTATCGGGTATGAGCACCCATAAAGCAATGGCAAAAAATGAACCGGCTACCAAATAGGTGGCCCATTGAGGATCAATCCAAGCAATGGCCCATTGACCAATCCATGCAGCAAGAAAATGGTTTAATAAGGTGGCAAGTAAAATGCCTAGTATGATAGCCGTTTTATTGCTGAATCTTACAGCGAGTAGTAAAGCCAATAATTGAGTTTTGTCGCCGATTTCAGCAATAGCAACAGTAAAGGTTGAGGCAAATAAAGCTTCCAATGTGATAATCCTAGGGGTAAATGACGACTAAGCACAGACCGCCGCATACCCCTTGATGCAGTGACAGTGCTTAGGTCTTGCATGGCGAAATCATTAACATCAATAATTTTGCCGTAAGTACCATGGCATGAGGCCAAGTATGTTGACACTTACTCCTAATCATATCGTGTCGATATGCTTAGGTTAGCTACTCCCCTAAAACGATGGGCATTATAGCTTATGATTAGATTTAATCAACGCATTGATACAGTAAAGAGCTTAACGCAGTACTGACGTAATGATACGCTATTGCAAAATCATAGTGTAAAACCGTTTAGCTAAATGTTGAGTAATTGTTTATAAACGCAGCTGTTAGCCTATAACCATCAAAGATCCTTGCCTGCTCTGTCACCCTTCTGCTAATGTCCGACACAAATAAAATAATAATTAGACAGGACGTTTTCGGTGAATTTTAAAACTTTAGGCTCTATTTCGATTGTAGCAGGGACTGCAATTGGGGGTGGCATGCTTGCGCTGCCATTAGCAACAGCGGCATTAGGCATAATCCCAGCATTAATTTTACTCGTGGTCATTTGGGGCCTATCCGCTTATACCTCATTATTGATGCTAGAAATTAATCTTCACTCTGGTATCGGCGATAATGTTCATGCCATTACCGGTAAAACCCTGGGTAAAGTCGGCCAGCTAATCCAAGGAGGTTCTTTTCTCAGCTTATTGTTCGCTCTGACTATGGTGTATTTGATGGGAGGGTCGTCGCTATTAGAAACCCGTTTACAGCCCATTGGCATAAACATGAGCAACCAAGTGGCAGTCATACTGTTTACGGTTATTTTTGGCGGATTAATTGCCATTGGCGTAAAATGGATTGATAAAGTATCACGTATTTTGTTTACTTCTATGGTGGTGTTACTGGTCATTGTGGTGGCATTTCTATTACCCGACGTTAACCTAATCAGTGCATTAAACAATTATTCAACCGAAGTCGCTTCAGGCACTGCGCTGCAGCAATTATGGTTAGCGGCTATTCCTGTGGTGTTCACCTCCTTTGGTTTCCATGTGTGTATTGCTACCATTGTGCGCTACTTAGAAGGTAATGCCGTTTCTCTTAGAAAAGTGCTCTTAATTGGCTCAACCATTCCGCTGATTTGTTACATTCTATGGTTATTAGTGACCTTAGGCTCTTTAGGTGGTGAAACAGTACATAGCTTTGGAGGTTCATTACCTAAACTTGTTACCGCCTTACAAAGCTTAGCCCAGTCACACATTATTAGCCAAGCAATTGATGTATTTGCTAATCTTGCATTGATCACCTCATTTTTAGGTGTGACCATGAGCTTGTTTGATTATGTTGCCGAACTGACGCGAGCTAAAGATGATGCCGCTGGTCGTGCTAAAACATGGTTAATAACTTTTATACCACCGCTACTATGTGCGCTTTATTACCCAGACGGGTTTTTCAAAGTGCTTGGTTTTGCTGCAATTCCATTGGTAGTGATGATTATTTATTTACCCATTGCGATGGCATTAAAACAACGCTCTCAGCAATTAGGTGGTTATCAAGTGTCTGGTGGAAACTTGGGACTTATTATCGCGGGCTTACTCGGTACATTAATTGTTGTAGCGCAATTGATGGTGGCATTAGTCTAGGTCATATTAATCATGTAATGGATTTGTAAGCGAGTTTTACAAACGCTATTAAGATGATTAAACATTTGTTAAAGTCAGGCCAAGCCTGACTTTTTTGTTTTTATGGTCCGACGTTTTTATGATCCGCCAACATTGACCTAGATGATTAAACAAAAAATCGACACGACTGACGGCAACATTTACCACCCGTGAACACCCAAATGGAATTATTATAATGAAAAAATGGTTATTAACTGTCGCAATGGCAGCCAGCTTTGGCGCTACGGCAGATGAAGGCATGTGGCAACCACATCAACTTCCCGCTATGGCTGATGAACTTAAAGCAAAAGGCTTAGAAATCAGCGCTGAGTCAATTTCAAAATTGACTGAATTCCCGATGAATGCCGTTATCAGCCTGGGTGGTTGTACCGCTTCATTTGTGTCACCTAAAGGCTTAGTGGTTACCAACCATCACTGTGCCTATGGCTCAATTCAGTACAACTCAACCCCAGAAAAAAACCTACTTAAAGACGGATTTTTAGCCAAAACTTACGCAGAAGAATTACCTGCTACACCTGGTTCACGTATTTTTGTAACTGAAGCGGTAACCAATGTTACCGATAAAGTTAAAGCAAACCAGATGGATAAAGTAGGTAATGAGTTTTATAAAGGTATAGAACTACAAGAAAAAACCTTAGTGGCTGAATGTGAAAAAGAAGATGGTTACCGTTGCCAGGTGTATAGCTTCCATGGCGGCCTAGAATATTATCTTGTTAAACAGTTAGAAATCCGCGACGTACGTTTAGCTTATAACCCAGCCGCTAGTGTGGGCAAATACGGCGGTGATATTGATAACTGGATGTGGCCTCGTCATACCGGTGACTTTTCGTTCTATCGTGCATATGTATCTAAAGACGGTAAGCCTGCAGATTTCAGCAAAGACAACGTACCGTATGAGCCAAAAAGCTTTTTAAAAGTATCAGCTAAAGGCGTTAGCGATGGCGACTTTGTTATGGTTGCTGGTTATCCTGGCCGTACTAATCGTTACCGCACTGCCGATGAAGTTAACAATCAGTTTAATTGGGCTTATCCTGAAGGGAAAGTCCTGCAAGAGCGCATGATTAGCATCATCAAAGAAACCGCCTCAGAAGGCAGCGACGAGCGGATTAAATACGAAAGCTTGATTGCCGGTTTAGCCAATTATGCCAAAAACTTTACCTCGATGATTGAGTATTATGGAAAATCAACCATGCTCGCTGATCGTGAGAAAATAGAGAGCGATTTAGCAAACTGGATAGGCAAAGATAAAAAGCGCCAACTGCACTATGGCGAAACACTATCAAGCTTAGAAAAGTTAGTGGCTAAGAGTCAGCAAAATCAGCAACGTGACATTTTATTAGGTTACATCGGTTACACCACTATGGTCACTACCGCTCGTGATTTGTATCGCTTAGCTAATGAGAAAACCTTAGCTGATATGGCACGAGAACCAGGCTACCAAGAACGTGACATGACCAACTTCACTTCAAGCATGGAACGTATTGATCGCCGTTATGCCGCCAGTGTCGATAAAGCCCTGCTAGCCGATTTACTGACACGTTATGCTGCATTACCTGCAGAGCAGCATTTAGCCGCTTTAGATAAAGCCTTTGGTATTAGCAGCAAGTTCGATGCTAAAGCATTAGCTAAAACACTCGATGAGATGTACGCCAACACTAAGCTAAACAACAAAGAAACTCGCTTAGCATGGATGAAAAAATCGGTTGCCGACTTTAAAGCGTCTAACGACCCATTCATTCAATTTGCAGTTCAAACGTTTGATGCCGACATGGCGCGCGAAAAAGAGCAAAAGCAATTAGAAGGTGACTTAATGAAAGTACGTCCACAATATATGGACGCTATCATTGCCTATAATCGCGAGTTAGGTAAACCTGTTTATGCCGATGCAAACTCAAGCCTGCGTGTTACGGTAGGTAACGTGAAAGGTTATTCTCCTCAGGATGGTTTAATGGCTGTGCCTTTTACACGTTTAGAAGGTATTTTAGCTAAAGACACTGGCGTAGATCCTTTCGACGCACCAGCAAAACAACTTGAACTGATTAAACAAAAGCAATACGGCGATTACTACATTAAAGCCGTTGATTCTGTACCGGTTAACTTCTTATCTACCCTAGACACAACTGGGGGGAACTCAGGCTCACCAACCTTAAACGGCCGTGCTGAATTAGTGGGCTTGCTGTTTGACGGTGTGTACGAAAGTATTATTGGAGACTGGGGATACGACGCTCAAAGCAATCGTTCAATCCAAGTTGATAGCCGTTACATGTTATGGGTAATGCAGTACTTAGACAATGCTGACAACTTATTAGCTGAAATGGATATTGCTAGATAACCACTGTTCCAGAAAACGCTCAGTTTACTGCGCGTTGAAGATTCGATAACTCTGCGGCCGTTAATGGCCGCATTGTTTTTTCTGCCAGATCAGTAAGGCTGATATCCAACAACTGAGTGCGCATTAAATCAATAACTTTATACCCAAGAGCCTGACACATACGGCGTATTTGCCGATTTAATCCTTGGGTTAAAACTATCTCAAATCTGTCTTCTTCAACCGCAAGGCTCAATGGCCGAATACCGCATGGACGAGTTTGCACATCGCCATAACTCACGCCCTTTGCCATCATCGAGAGAAAACTCGCGCTAATAGGTTTATCAACTTGGACCTCGTACGTCTTGGGATGATAATAATCGGGATGCATCAGTGCTTGCGTTAATTGGCCATCATTAGTGAGTAATAGCAAACCACGAGAATCTTTATCTAAACGCCCTGCAGGATACAACCTTGGTAACTCAGGCAAAACATGCAGTAGGCTATGAGGATCATTTGCTAATAAACGGCAATCTATTCCAACAGGCTTATGGTACAACCAATACTGTTTATCTTGCACAGCCAGAATGGGGTTTCCATCCACTAAAATCGTCATTGTTTCACAAAGATTAACTCGATCAGTATGTTTAGCTAATTGATGATTAACACTCACTCGACCACTGTCGATAAGCCTTGCCGCTTGGCGTCTTGAGGCAACACCACACACCGCCAAATAATGACTTAATCGCATTGATGTCATAGACTTAATCGTATTGATATCATAGATAGTACTCAAGCAAGTGTGAATAGACGTTAGCGAGTTTCGAGAAATTGATACACGCTATGTTGTTGAGATTTAATGGTTGTCAGCAGGCTCAACCCAAGGCAGATACACCATAGAATATTGGCCTGTGTTAATGACCACATAGCAGAGGACACAATACAATACTGAGGTAAATCGGCAGAACACGCCGCAAAATCTAGCTGACGCCAATCAAACAATATCAATAATAATAACCCACTACACAACGAAATAATGCTTAAGCTAAGCATTCGTTTAGTCATCGTACTGCCGGGTTTAAAATAATCAACTAAGCAAATACAGTGCAAAAAAATGGTACTGAATAAATAAAGCGTCGACGCTTTGCGATGTAAGTCTAAAAAGTTAATCGGAAACACACCCATTAGCACAATACTCATACCCACCACGCCACCAACAATGGCGATGTAGCGGCTCAGTAAATCAGGGAAAGTATTAAACACCGCCACCATGGCGAGTAAGAAGCATGAGCCACCCGCTAATAGTGATAAATTGAACACGATTGCAAACGACGAATGCATATAATCGCCAAGCGTATCGGGGCGGATCATCAACATATCCAAACTGATACCGTCGGCTTGCACTATCAACGCACTTCCTACGCCAAAAGAGCAGATTGCAGCCGCCGCCAATGACATAAAGACAATCACTAGGTGTAAATCATAATTACGGACTCTATCTGTCACGGAACGATACTTATGTCAAAAAAGGAGTGAGAATGTTAACGCGGAAAATGAAAAAGTAAAAGTCGATTATCAAAAACTGAAAACCAAAACTAACAATGCCCATTCATTGCTGACTGGGCATTATTTGCAATATTGGCTACATAATCTTGTTAAGTTTACTCTCGTTAAACCAAGCAACTGTGTGATTTACCCTGTAGCCAATTTAAGTACGTTTACGAAATATCACAATAATCACCGCAATGACGGCTAAAATCATGCAATACCAAGCATTAGACACTGCGGTTAATGGACTAATGGTAAACACAGAGGCAATTAATAATGCTTGGGCG
Source organism: Shewanella vesiculosa (assembly GCF_021560015.1). Taxonomy (NCBI): domain Bacteria; kingdom Pseudomonadati; phylum Pseudomonadota; class Gammaproteobacteria; order Alteromonadales; family Shewanellaceae; genus Shewanella; species Shewanella vesiculosa. The sequence continues at coordinate 2,864,010 of NZ_CP073588.1, forward strand.
CCATGTGGTATTAATCCCTGAATAATACATGCAAAGATATCTAAAATACTGGCAGCTCGTTTTGGCGATACCCCATGTTTTTTAGCAAGCTCTTTAGCTATATCACCAGTGACCACAATCGATACCGTATTGTTAGCCACACACGTATTCGTCGCGGCAACAATCGCTGCCATACCTAGCTCTGCTGCACGACTAGATGCTTCGCCATTGGCTTTTGAAAAACGACTGATTAAGCCTTCAATTTGCTTACTGACAAAGGTTAATCCGCCTTGTTGCTGCATTAACGCCGCTAAACCACCGACTAACATCGACAGAATAAAAATTTCCTGCATATTGGTAAAACCAGTATAAATATCATTACCAAACTGAATAACGCTATAGCCCGAGCTCAGCACGCCTGTCATGCCAGCAAGTACAATCCCTAACGACAACACCACAAAGACGTTTAAACCAATCACAGCTAATACCAGAATGGTTAAATACGGTAATACTTTTAAGATTTCAATATCCTGAGCAGCAATATCAGCTTGGCCTTGCCCGACAATCGAAAAGGCTATTAAGGTGAGGATCGCCGCAGGTATCGAAAACACCAAGTTTTCACGGAACTTGTCTTTCATTTCACAGCCTTGAGTACGTGTTGCTGCAATCGTGGTATCTGAAATAATCGACAAGTTATCACCAAATAATGCGCCAGACATCACCGCACCCGCCATTAGGGCATAATCAATTTGTGCTTGGTCTGCGACACCTAATGCCACTGGCGCTACCGCCGCAATCGTGCCCATAGATGTACCCATCGAGGTCGCGATAAAAGCAGCAATCACAAAGAAACCAGGTAATAATAAATTTGATGGAATAAACGATAAACCAAGTGCAACTGTCGCATCCACGCCACCAGTGGCTTTAGCCACAGCAGCAAAAGCGCCTGCCAATAAATAAATTAAACACATGGCAATAATATTGCTATGGCCAATACCTTCAATAAAGGTTTCTATCGCACTATTGATTTGCTGTTTCGATAACAACACCGCCAATACAATGGCAGGTAAAATTGCAATCACACTGGGTAATTGATAGAACGCATAATCAACACCCTGGCTTTGAAAATATAAGCCTGCGCCAATAAATAATCCTAAAAATAAAAACAATGGTAATAACGCCACAAACGATGCTGGGCTGTTCACTGCCGTGGGAACTGATGAAATAGCTTTGGTCAAAATGATCTCTCTTTATCTTAACGAATAGGGATTGTTGGATGAGAAAAGCGAGTACGACACAATCTCGGTCATCGATGATTATTTAACAACACGTTCAACGGTGCTAAATATTGCAGTCACATCATAACAAGTTGCGCCAAGAATAAGAGAACTGTTCGCCGCTGTCAATCTAGACGTCTAGACTTCTTTGCTTCCGAATCGTTTTTTATTCTAAAACCTGAGAACTGCTACAAATATTTTACATAACCATAATCAATTTATCTATTTAGGTCACTTTATTAGCGTAATAATTGATATACGTTAATACTAACCTAATGCTGATTTGTTACGCTGACAAGGATTCGCTGACATATATAGAGGTGAGGCTATGGAACGTAAACCAGACAGAGTAAGTGCAATGAAGCAACTTATTGTCCAAATAAAAACCACTTTCCCATTAGACTCAGTTGATATATTTAAATGTGGTCCGGCTAATACTTGTGTTGGTTGTCCTAAAAAATTACTGGATTTGGTCGATTCTGAAGTGAATTACTGGGACGCGGCACTGGCACAAGGCGTCACGCCTTCGCTCGGCGATATTAGTCGTTTTGGTAAACTGTGTAAAAATGTCCATCGAGGTTTACAACGCAATAATATCCAGGCCCACCATTAAATCACCTCATCGACTAGTACTCATCGACTAGTACTCATCGACTAGTACTCATCGACTAGTACTCATCGACTAGTACTCATCGACTAGTACTCATCGACTAGTACTCATCGACTAGTACTCATTGAGTCGCACCCATTGAATAGCGCTAATTGGAGTTATGTAACCTAAACTCGAGATAATAAAAAGCCCACTAAAACGTGGGCTTAATTAATTGCTTTGTTAAACCACTAATTTACTCGTCAGCATCACCTAGCGACAATAACGTCGCATTGCCACCTATAGCAGTAATGTTATTGGTGCGAGTCTTTTCGGTCACAAAACGGGTTAAGTAGTGTGGACCACCGGCTTTAGGACCAGTACCTGATAGCCCTTGGCCACCAAATGGTTGTACACCTACAACTGCACCAATTTGGTTACGGTTAATGTACACGTTACCCACGTTAATTTTGTCTGCTAGGCTAAGCGCATGGCCTTCATTACGGCTGTGAATACCTAAGGTTAAACCAAAACCGGTACTGTTGATTTCATCAACGACTTTTGCCAAATCTGCCGCTTTATAACGGATAACATGCAAAATAGGTCCGAAATGTTCTTTTTCGAGGAGCTTAATAGAACTAATTTCAACTGCCGTAGGCGCAACAAAATGGCCATTCTCAGTACCTGCTGGTAATTCAAGTTTGTTAATTAATTTACCGACTTGGCTGATATGATCAATGTGAGCATTCAAGTTCGCTTTGGCAGTTGCATCAATCACTGGGCCGACATCGGTTTTCACTGAACTTGGGTTGCCAATCACTAATTGTTCCATGGCACCTTTCATCACTTCAATCACTCGATCTGCAATATCTTCTTGTAAAAATAAGACTCGCAGTGCCGAACAACGCTGGCCAGCACTGGTAAACGATGAAGAAACAACGTCATTTACGACTTGCTCTGGTTGTGATGTTGAGTCAACAACCATAGCATTTTGTCCGCCAGTTTCAGCAATTAATGGAATAATGGCGCCATCACGGTTTGCCAAAGTGCGGTTAATCAATTTAGCAGTACCAGTCGAGCCGGTAAAACACACCCCACCAATACGCTCATCAGCAGTGATAGCAGAACCAACAACAGCGCCAGTACCTGGTAAAAACTGCAATACGTCGGTAGGAATACCGGCTTCATGTGCAAGTTGCACTGCGCGATAACCGATTAAACAAGTTTGTTCCGCAGGTTTGGCAATAACGGTATTGCCCGCAGCAAGTGCTGCAGAAACTTGACCTAAGAAAATCGCTAACGGGAAATTCCATGGACTAATACACACAAAAATTCCGCGACCTTGTAAAAACAGCTCATTCAACTCGCCCGTTGGGCCTGGAAGCAATTCAGGCTGAGCCATCATCTTCTTAGCTTGTACGGCGTAGTAACGACAAAAATCTACAGCTTCGCGAACTTCATCAATACCATCTTGAATACTCTTACCCGCTTCGCGAGTACATAATACAATCAGCTCTTCACGATTTTCTTCCAGTAAGTCAGCTAATTTCTGTAGTGCACTAGCACGAGTTTCAACCGGTGTACGTGCCCAGCCACCAAAAGCAGCATCTGCGCCGGCAATGGCTTGTTCAATTGCATTTGCATCAGCAAAAGCCACTTTACCTACTGTTAGTGAAGTATCGTAAGGACTTACAACCGTTTGCACTTCGCCGGTTAAGGTTTTACCGTTTACCAATGGACCAGCTGCCCATTGAGTATCTCTATATTTGTCCAGTGCAGCAAAAAATGGCTCTGACTCAGAAATAATGTTCATGTTTAATCCTTTAGAGTTCTTACGTTCTGCACCGAAAATATCAGCAGGTTTAACAATTTTTTGATTTGCTAACGACTTGTAACCCAATAGCGTCACCAATGGATGAACCACTAAGCTTTCTATTGGGGTATTAGGATCAACCAGTTTATGCACAAATGAGGTGTTAGCACCGTTTTCCAATAAGCGACGAACTAAATACGGCAGTAAGTCTTTATGGGCACCAATGGGTGCATAAATACGTACCGCTTTAGCACCGCTTTCTGCAAGTATGGTGTCGTATAGCTCTTGCCCCATACCGTGTAAACGTTGGAACTCATATATACGATCACCTGCCATCGCATCAATGCTGGCAACCGTCTGCGCATTATGAGTGGCAAACTGTGGATAAATCGCACCGCGAGTTGCATCAGACAATAAATAACGCGCACACGCTAAATAAGACACATCAGTGCCCGCTTTGCGGGTATAAAGTGGGTAGCCAGCTTCGCCAGCTTGTTGCGCCCATTTCAGCTCGCTGTCCCAGTAAGCACCTTTGACTAAGCGCAATGGGATTTCATCGCCTTGATCTTTAGCAAGACGCGTCAACCAACACAAAACCGGTAAGCAACGCTTAGAATAAGCCTGCACCACTATGCCTAATAAACCCCAGCCTTTAGCGGCTTCTGACTGATAAAGCTGCTTAAATAACTTTAACGACAGTTCCAGACGGTCAACTTCTTCAGCATCGATAGAAATGCCAATGTTGAGCTCACGAGCTTGCACAATCAGTTTAATCACTGTGTCATACAATTCGCTTAAAACACGGTCTTCGTTAGCAACTTCATAACGAGGGTGCAATGCCGATAATTTGATCGAGATAGTCGGTCTTGGTGAGTCAGATTCATCATATTGCTGCGCGCCTAAATCGCGAATAGCATTGCTGTAATCGTTAAAATACTTTTGCGCATCGTTGGCGGTTAATGCCGCTTCACCAAGCATGTCATAACTATGGGTATAACCTAGCTTGCGTTTAGCTTCGCTATTTTTAAGCGCTTCTTTAACGTTCTCACCCAAAACAAACTGCTTACCCATGATCTTCATCGCCGCTAACATAGCTTGACGGATCATCGGCTCACCAACACGATTAACCAGACGTTTAAGTATATTGCTTGGCGAACCGTCAGTATTACGATCTAACTTAACCAGTTTACCGGTTAACATTAAGCCCCACGTTGAGGCGTTAACCAGTAATGAATCACTCTTATTCAGGTGTTCATCCCATTTGGCACCGGACAGTTTATCTTGAATTAGCGCATCAGCTGTTTCAGCATCAGGAATGCGCAGCAAGGCTTCAGCCAAGCACATTAAGATAATGCCTTCTTTCGTTTCTAAGCTGTATTGCTGCAAAAATGCATCAATACCAACCATAAGACCTTTTTTCTCAAACTGACGGACTTTGCTCACGAGCTCATGGGCACGACGAGTCACCTGCTCAATGTCTTGTTCAGACGAAGGCACAAGCTTAATTAATTCAGACAGGTATTGCTCTTCATCGACAATGTAGTTGTTGGTCACTGCGGTAAACAGTTCCTCAAGAGTGGCATTGTCATAGCGGCCGTCCAGTACTTCACTCGCTTTGAACATAGTATTCGCTTCCATCTAGGTCAGGTTAAGGATGGTTATTATCGTTATTGAATGGACACTGTATTCACGAATTATTTATTTTGTATACAATGTACGATCTAATTTTCGGCGATTATACATTCAAAATGTGAACTTGGACACTCTAGTTAAATACTTGCTAATGATTGTTTGATTACGCTCACTGAAATGAATGAAAAAAATGTGTTATAGAAACAACAAAAACTAACTAAGCAGTTGTTAAACAATCATTAAATAAAAATAAACCTAACTAAATATGAATAAATTTTATCAACAAAAAACACCATAAAAAAAGGCCAACGTTTGAATCGTTGGCCTTTTTTAGCAATCAAATTTATTACACAAGTGTTGTCATCTTATCCATGACAATCTGATGATTATTGGAGACATTACATCCAGCGACTTTTTTGACGGCGCTGCGGACGAGGCAAATATACCAATACAATACCGATTAAAGCCCCGATACCTGCTATTAATCCACCTTGTTGCCACATGTAGTAACGTTGATTATCAGCTACTTGCTTTACTTCTGACTTAGCGACATCCCGCTCTTCAATCGCTTTGGCTAACTCAGCACTCAACTCAGTCACCTTTGCGTTCGCCAGCGTTAAATACTCTTCGGTACTTTCAGTATTTTGCGTAATATTATTTAATTGCTCACTAGCTTGTTTTAGTTGCGCTTCCATTTCAGGAAAACGTTCACGAAAACTAGGCTGATCGGTTACTAAACTGGTTAATACCCAACCTTCACGACCTTTATGGTCGATAATTTGAGTGAAGTCACCTTGGGTATCACCTAATAAAGTAATAGGTTGACCCGCTTCAACACTGCCTATGATACGAAATTCAGTACCCGGTCCACCGTGGATATAGGTAAACACATCATCAGAAATGAAGCGCGTTGGCCCTTGGGCTGCAAATACGCCATTTGGCGCCAGTAAAAATATAAGAATTGAAAGTACTCTTAACACGGTATTTATCCAAACTCAGAAAACTTATCGTCATGCTATTTATTAAATGCTCTGAATGCAAGAAGGAAGTCATACGACTTCCTTCTTAAATACATTCAGCATTCACATTTTTGCTAATACTGCATGGCGTCTTCGTTATATTAACTAAAGATATTTTTAATAATAAAGAAGAACACAATAGACAGTGCTGCACCTGCTGGCAGGGTAATAACCCAAGACACCACGATGTTACGCACCACACCAATATTGATGGCAGCGATGCCACGAGCCATACCCACACCCAACACGGCACCCACTAAAGTTTGCGTTGTTGAAATAGGTAAGCCAGTACCAGAAGCAATCACAACCGTCGATGCTGCCGCTAATTCGGCAGCAAAACCACGACTTGGAGTTAAATGAGTAATATTTTTACCTATGGTTTGCATTACACGTTGACCAAAAATCGCCAAGCCCATGACAATACCAACGGCACCCAGTGGTAAAATCCACCATGCTAGAACGGCTTTAGCACCAATAACACCGCCACTTTCAACCACAGAAACAACCGCAGCTAAAGGACCAATCGCATTGGCAACATCGTTAGAACCATGAGCAAATGCCATACAACATGCAGTCACTACCATTAAAATAGCGAACACTTTTTCAACATTACCATACTGGGTTTTTAGGTCAGCTTTGTCGCTCATTTTTAAACGACTAATCGCTATTTTACCTAGAAAACCCACTAATGCTGCAACAGCTGTTGCTAGCACATACGCTTCAATTGTTGAAAAGTTTATCCCTACATGCGACAAGCCTTTAGTGATAGTCACAAGTGACATCACAAAACCTGCAAGGGCCATGTAAAAAGGCACATAACGCTTAGCACTCGCTAACGGATCATCGGTGTTAAAAATCAGCTTTTGTACACTTTGGAAAATAATAAAAGCAATAAAACCCGAAATGGCCGGAGTCACCACCCAAGAGCCAACGATACCGACAACTTTCCCCCATTCAACAGCATCAGCACTGACGCCTACCGCGGCGAAACCGACAATAGCACCAATAATTGAGTGAGTTGTAGAAACAGGCCAGCCTAACGCTGACGCTACGACTAACCAAATACCCGCAGCAAGTAATGAGGCAATCATGCCGTATACCAATAATTCAGGTACATCAGTAAAATAACTTGCGTCGATAATACCTTTTCGAATTGTACTCGTGACTTCACCACCGGCTAAAAAAGCACCGGCGAACTCAAAGATCATTGCAATAATGATCGCTTGTTTAATAGTAATGGCATTAGAACCTACAGAGGTTCCCATTGCATTGGCTACGTCGTTTGCACCAATACCCCATGCCATCAAAAATCCAAATGCCGCCGCTATCATAATGAGCATAGGGCCGTTGGTGACTAATACATCAACCATGTTGTTTCCTTGATAACCTTTGTGATTAGTTACGAGCTAGCATTAGCTCTAGGCGGGAACCGACACGCTCAGCAATATCTGCTAAACCTCCTACCCATTCGATAATTTTATACATGAACATCACATCGATAGGATTCAATTCAGATTCTAATGCATATAACTGACGACGCACTTGAATTTGTAAATCATCTGAATCTTCTTCGATAAGATCTAATTCATTAATCATTTTGGCAACTAACTCAACTTCACGACCACGGAAACCGGTTTCGAGTAAGTCATCGAGCTCGTTAATAGCACGTTTTGCAAGCGATACTGCATCTAAACAACGCTTTAGATAAGCGCCAAAGGCAGCTTGCATTGGCTGAGGAAGGACTAATTCACGACCGATAATACGGCCAGAGATATCTTTTGCTTTGTTAGCGATTTTGTCCTGTTGAGTTAATAACTCAAGCAAGTCGGTACGCTCAACAGGCATGAATAATCCACCAGGAAGTGTTAGGCGAATTTCACGTTTAAGTGAGTCAGCATCTTTTTCCAACAAACTAATTTGTTTGCGTATCTTTACCGCTTCATCCCAGTCACCTGAGTTGGTTGCGTCAAAGAAAGGAACAAGAAGTGATGCACACTCATGTACTTTGTCGATATGCTGTTCTAAAGGCTTAAGAGGTGATTTTGCAAACACACCTAAAATAGAGTTTACTGGCATTGCCGTTTACCTATTTAATAAATTCCAGTTTGGAAAAAGCGGGCGCATGTTAACCCAAGCGTCCACATAATGAAACTGTGTTTTTTAATTTCGTACAACAGTTTCTCTGTTATCGTTGCTTAGTATATATGATGCGAGCAACGCTATCCTAAGAGATTTTTATTACAGCAATGTGACATTATGAAGATAACATGACGCATTAGTGAATATTTAATGACAAGGCAAATATAAAGTCAATGGACGCAGAAATAGAGTTAAAACTATTCATTCAATCACAACACCATGATTTTTTGAAAAAAATATTGAATGAATATCCAAATTCAACCCCACAAGGGCAGAAGAAACTCACCAACGGATATTTTGATACCGACGATTTACAACTGCGTCGTTGGGATATGGGCTTACGAGTAAGAGGGTTTGACAACCAACTCGAACAGACTATAAAAACAGCAGGCAGAGTGGTAGGAGGGATCCATTCTCGTCCTGAATATAATGTCAGCATAAATCAAAAAATGCCGGTTCTGTCACTTTTTCCAACAGAAATATGGCCAGTAGGAAATGATCTCGACAGTGTATCAAGATCACTAAAATGCATTTTTGAAACTAATTTTGAACGCCAAACTTGGCATATCTATCTCAATGATAGTTTGATTGAAGTTGCTTTAGATGTGGGTGAGATTATTGCGCAACATAAAATTGACCCCATTTGCGAACTCGAATTCGAATTACTTGCTGGTGATACTTCAGCCTTAATCCAATTGGCACGTGAAGTGGCTAAGTCAGTTCCGTTTCGTCTTGGCAAAGCCAGTAAAGCTCAGCGTGGCTATCAACTCGCGGGTAAGTCAAAACCTTTCTCAATCGAATCGATTGATCACGTCTGTTTGCCAAAAAACAATAATGTCCCCCAAGCCTTAAGCGCTATATTAGAAACAGCCCTAGAGCGCTGGCAACTTATTGAAAATATATTAGTAACTGTCACTGATGATGTGGAGCGACAGTCAGTATTGTGGGGGGAATTACGCCGCTGCGTGCGCTTACTCAGACTCACCTTAAATCAATTTGGATTACTGGAAAAGCACATTAGTCCATTATTTGATCACCTTGAACGTGCGCTAGAATTTGTGGGTCCATTGCAAAGCTGTTGTTTATTGCTGCAAGATGATGCCAATATGCTTGCCAATATCAGCAATAAAGCTGTTGTTTGCCAGCAACTCGAAAACCATATTAACGCAATGTCAATTTCAACCCAGCTAGCCTCGATATGGCAACATGCCGAGTATGGCCAATTACAATTAGCGCTAGTCGATTTGTTATTAACCACTGAAAATGGTCAACATCAATTCAGTCAAGAGCCAGAATTAGACCTATTTGCCAACAAATTGCAGCAAGCCTCATGGAAACGTATTGGCAAATTAATGCCTATAACATCAGCAATGAGCAGCGAAGACTATCAAGATGTGGCAGATGCTCTTGATGAAAGCATCTTAGTGGGATTTGCTTATGGCGAAATATACCCAGCGAAAAAACGCGAAGCATTTCGCTTGCCTTGGCAAGACTTAGCATTAGGAATTAGTACTCTGTCTGCATACAAAATATTAAGGCTGCTTAGTGAGCTGCATCAACTTGATATTGACACCTGGCTAGACAATAAAGAAACCAGTTTATTGTTTGCAATGGAGCAGTCACGTAAAAGCGCCTTAAAAGTACCTATCTACTGGTAAGCTAAAACCTTATAACAACGGCTAACATCAATCATCGATTAAGCATTATTGATGATTGAAGATTGATGATTGATGATTGATGAAATAAGCCAAAATTCAAGTCAGAACCCATTCAACAAAAAGACAAAATATTCATTTTGGCTTTAGTAGTAAACAGATTAATGACCACCATGAAATTAACTAAATGAGGTTAACTAAATGAGGTTAACTAAATGAGGTTAACTATTCAGCCGGAGGTGTCGGCTCGCGATATAACTTAAGCAAATAATATGCATCAATGAGTACAATAAAAAAGTTCACTAACGCCACTGGAATTGCGTCTATCGCTAAACCATAAGCCACAAATAGACCAGCACCAATCAAGTTCCACCAGCGGAGTTTTTTTAATGTTGGCCATCATCAGCGAAATCGCCACAACGACCGAGGCTAAGTAACCGACCCATTCCCAGATATTGATACTGTCCATGGATTTTCCTTATGGTAATATTCTGCATTACCTCATATGACCACTAACACGCTTAAGCAACAAAATAGATCCGATTTTAGCGCAGTGAATTATGCGGGATCGCTTAATATTTAACTCAATATCTCATAAGCGCAACTCGGGATCATCAAGGCTAATCAAATAATCATCTTTAACCTATTATAGTCTATCGCTCGACCACAGCAGCTGTCATTCTTGAAATACAGCACAGTTGACCCGCGCTATTGTGGATCAATATTTCCCATACAGAACTGCGCTTGCCTATGTGTATTGGTTTTGTTGTTGCGGTTAACTCACCATTGCGTGATGCTTTTAAATGATTAGCGTTAATTTCTTGGCCAACACAATAGTAACGGGTAAAGTCGACCACAAAATTAGCTGCATAGCTGGCAACCGTTTCTGCTAACGCTACATTCGCGCCACCATGAACAATGCCTAATGGATTATGCACTGCTGGATTAGCGGGCATAGTCGCAACCATGTAATCATCGCCAATCTCAGTAATTTTAATGCCTAATGTTTGCATTAAGGTGCCCTTTTCATGCATCCCAGCATCTAAACGAGCACAATCTTCTAAAGTAACAGCCTTAAACCAAATACTCATTGTTAACATCCATTATTATTGTTATCAGAAAACCCAGTGTACTTATTAGCGTAAGCTTTTAAAAGATAACACTATCGATAAACCTGACAGATAAAATAGGAGCCTAAGCTCCTATTTTAATCACTCTATGAATCCATCAGCATATTAGCTGACTAATTCACTATGACTTTGATAGGTTTGTGCCCAACGTAATAATTCAACTCGGTTGCGAGATTCTGTTTTACGGAAAATAGACGAAATATGTGCTTTAACGGTATGTTCACTAATACACAACCGCTGGGCGATTTCTTTATTGCGAGCACCACTGGAAACAAGCTGAATAATGGTTCTTTCTCGATTGGTTAATCTTTGTAGAATGGCAACGGTATCGGAAGGGATTTCAGCACTGGTATCAAGTTTCTGAACTAAACGTCTAAAGATTTTACTGATCAATGGTCGGTCATACCATAATTCATCTGCCACCATTTTACGTAAACCCGTCAGCATTAAATCCATGCGCTGGTCACTGTACAATAAACCACGAACGCCGAGGAGTAATGCCGCTTCTTGATCGAGCGAGCCACGTTCAACTTGATATAATGCAACAGGAACATGCTCCACTAAACGCGACACTAACAAAGGAATACCTTTGCTGTCTAATGCGGCACCTTTTTGTGAAACAAGATAAAATTTATTGGATTTTTTTTCTAACTCAAGCTCAGCGGCATGTTTGACTATTCGAGTTTTCAACCCGATCGACTCAGCCAAAATAGCTAAATGGCAAGGTGCTGCGATTTGGTGTAAAAACACCAATTCATCGATATTTGAACTCATCACTCTTCTCCCTGAAAAGTATGTTATTGCCCAACGTACCTTGAGCACATCCTGAGATTATATACTATACGTAAATGAAGCTGGTTTACTAGCCTTAAGTACTAGGCAAAGCCTATTGTTTACTTTTATTTCACTCTATTAGCACATTTTTATAAGTGACTATTTATTGAATTTAAAGTGCAAAACTGCTCACTTAACACGGCACCAATCACGGTTAATCGCTTATTGTTAATCAAAGATTACTCTCATCAAAGACCTGTTATATGGCAAGGATAGTCAGTATTTTCTCGTATTTATGGCCATGGCGTAAGTCTAAGGTATGAATAATTAATTTGCCTGATGTTGTATCGCTTTGAACACTAATGTAACCCGGATAAGCAGATACGTTATATTGGCTTAACATCTGTAATTAACCCTAAGCACAGCGAACTAATCGACTTATTGCAATCACTGCACTTAGGTACCTAAATCAGCTAACTCACTTATATCGACTTATTATTAAGGGCCATTTTGGCGGCTATTTGTTTATTATGAAGCGGTGAAAGCAGCAATACACCACAAATACCACCAATTAAGGCTAAGAACATATCTGATTGGGTATCCCAGACATACCCTTGAGTACCTAAAAAGGCTTCAGCATTTTCACCTGAAGCTGCGGCGACCCACCACTCGATTAGCTCGTAAAATGCCGAAAAAGCCAATACAAAACAAACGGCCAAAAACTGGCACCATGCGCCTATTTGCATGACCTGCTTGCGGATAAATATTTCTCGCGCCAATATCACAGGGATAAAACCTTGGGCAAAATGGCCAACTTTATCGTAGTTATTGCGTTCGCTACCCATAACTTGGGCTAACCAGTCAAATAATGGCACTTCGGCATAGGTATAACGCGCACCCACAAATAATACACAGCAATGCACTAAAATAAGGGCATAAGCTAACGTGGTCAGCGGAAAGCTCTTACGACTAAAAAATAAAATAGGTAAGGCAATTAATGCGGGGATAGCCTCAAGCCACCAAGTGAACATATCCTTGGGATTACTGACAGACCAAAACAATACCAATAGGTAGATTGCCATCCAAATCACGCGTTTTTGCATCCTCAATTCCTCATCTGCGATATTGTTCTCAATTAAAGATATTACTTCAGCCATCTAGCCCTCCACAAGCCTTAAAAAAAGTGCTACTTTGGCATTGCGTCGGAAGTCCGCATTTATAGCATAACTATTGGCTAATTCATTAGCATAAGCATCATTTAATGATAAGAGGGTACCCATATCATGGCGAAACACTCGCTTGACAAGGATAAGATCAAAATCCTGCTGTTGGAAGGCGTCCACCAAACTGCGGTTGATGTTCTAGAACGAGCAGGTTATTCCAACATTGAATACCATAAAGCGTCGCTCGGCGAAGAGGCTTTACTTGAATCGATCAAAGATGCTCACTTTGTTGGATTACGTTCCCGCACTCAGCTTACCGCTGAAGTATTGCACCATGCAGAAAAGCTGGTTGCGATTGGCTGTTTTTGTATTGGCACCAATCAAGTCGATTTAGCCGCCGCCGAAAAATTGGGTATCCCGGTATTCAACGCCCCATTCTCTAACACTCGTAGTGTTGCAGAACTGGTCATTGGCGAAATCATCATGCTCATGCGCGGCATTCCACAGCGCAATGCTATGTCGCATCGTGGCGGTTGGTTAAAGAGTGCTAATGGTAGTGTTGAAGTCCGTGGCAAAACCTTAGGTGTGATTGGTTACGGTCATATTGGTACTCAGCTAGGTATTTTGGCTGAAACCCTTGGCATGAGAGTAATTTTCTTTGATATTGAAGACAAATTACCACTGGGTAATGCCTCACAAGTTCACTCTATGGAACAGTTATTGGCCCAAGCTGATGTTGTCAGCCTGCATGTACCTGAAACGCCGCAAACCAAAGACATGTTCGCTAAAGCTGAATTTGCCCAAATGCGTCAAGGCAGTTTCTTTATTAACGCCTCACGCGGTACCGTGGTTGATATTGACGATTTAGCCCAAGCGCTAAAATCGGAGCAGATTGCAGGTGCAGCAATTGACGTGTTCCCGGTAGAGCCAAAATCAAATGATGATGAGTTTGTGTCACCGTTACGTGGTTTAGACAATGTATTACTGACACCACACATTGGCGGCAGTACCGCTGAAGCACAAGAGAATATTGGTATTGAAGTGGCTGGTAAGTTAGTGAAATACTCAGATAACGGTTCGACGTTATCTGCAGTTAATTTCCCTGAAGTATCTTTGGCACAGCATAGCGGTACTTCACGCTTATTGCACATTCACCAAAATCGTCCTGGCGTGTTGATCAAAATCAACCAAGCCTTTTCTGAAAAAGGCATTAACATTGCCGCACAGTACTTACAAACCACTGCTGAAATCGGCTATGTGGTAATGGAAGTCGATTCAGATCAAGCTGAAGAAGCATTAGTAGAACTTAAATCAATTGAAGGCACTATTCGTGCTCGAGTATTGTTTTAAGCTTACTTAGAAAGCGATTAGCTTAGGTTAATGAGCTTCTAGAAAGCTATCTTGGTAACAAGGTAGCTTTTTTTATTGGTTTTTAAAACCTTGCCCCCTGTTGAGCATTGTATTATTCCGTTACACTCCAACCATACCGTCTTATTCTCAGCTTAGGGATAGTTATGACCATTTCAGTAAATCAACCCGATTGGGATTTCATCGCCACTTCTCCTGCATTAATGCTATCAAGTTTGACTCACATGGGATTAATCGAAATCACCGGCGAGCAAGGGCGCAGCTTTATTCACGGCCAAGTCACCACTGACATCACTTCACTAGGTGAAAATGAATGGAAATGGGGCGCACATTGTGACCCTAAAGGCAAAATGCTTGCTAGCTTTCGTACGTTTGCAATAGCCGACAGCTTGTTTATGTTGCTGCCAAAAAGCGCACTATTGTTAGATTTACCCCACTTACAAAAATACGCGGTATTCAGTAAAGCTGAGTTGGCTAATGTGAGCGATGATTACCACATAATCGGTATTGCTGGCGCAGAAGCACAAGCCTTTGTTACGCAATATTTTGGTGAGGCGTCGCAAGCGCTTAATCTCGTCGACCAAGGGGCGATCATTCGTGATGGCGAACGTTTTATTGCCATTATAAAACGCGCTACCGCAGAGGCTATCATTAGCCAATCAGGCCAAACATTATTTAATGCCACTGCATGGCAAGCATTAGAGATAAAAGCTGGTTACCCCAACATAGATGCCGCCCACTCAGGCCAGTACGTAGCGCAGATGTGTAATCTACAAGCTATCAATGGCATCAGCTTTACCAAAGGCTGTTACATGGGCCAAGAAACCATTGCCAGAATGAAATACCGCGGTGGTAATAAGCGTGCGTTGTATATTCTATCTGGCACCAGTAGCCTAAACATCACTACTGACACCCAGTTAGAAATCGCCCTTGAAGACGGTTTTCGCCGGGGAGGCAATATCATTGAGTGTGTCCAATATGGCGACAAAGTACTTCTGACGGCTGTACTGCCCAATGATACTGAAAACAATGCTCAACTGCGTATTGCTAACGATGAAAGCTCACAGTTATCCATTATTGAATTACCATATTCATTAGTCGATGCTTAACTAATTCAATGTTTTATTGTCACTAAGCGAGCCATTGGCTCGCTTTTTTATGTTTAGGCATAAACAGATTTTATCGCGTATATTGGTCATCATATGACACAGTCAATGCATTACGTTTATCAAAGCTAATTCGTTATGGAGCAATTATGACAAGCATCGTTACCTTAGAAAATATTAGTAAAGGGTTTCGCGATGGCGAGTCATTTCATCCCGTATTGCAGCAAGTGAGCCTGACACTGCAACAAGGTCAAACAATTGCACTAACAGGCCCTAGTGGTAGCGGCAAAAGTACTTTACTGAATATCATTGGTGGCTTTGAAACTATCGACAATGGCGACATGTTAATTCGTCAAGGCGATAACATGCTCTCAGTAACACAATGGCAAGATAAGCAATGGAGCCAGTATCGACGTCGGTCGCTTGGAGTGATATTTCAACATTTTAACTTACTGACACCATTAAATGTCCGTGACAATATTCAATTCTCACTGGCGCTCAACCAATTAACTTGGAGCCCTTGGTGTGATGAGTTATGCCATCAACTCGGCTTAACCCCATTACTGGAGCGTAATATTGAAAATCTCTCTGGTGGGCAACAACAACGGGTCGCCATTGCGAGAGCATTAGCTCACAAACCACAATTGATTTTAGCTGATGAGCCGACAGGTAACCTAGATCAACACGCTGGAATGCAGGTAATGCAACTACTCACTGAATTAGCTCAACAAGCAAACTGCTGCATTTTGATGGTTACCCACAGCGAGGAGTGTGCAGCGTTTATGCAACACCGTTGGCATGTTGAAAATCAGCAAATAGTAGTTAACCCTACAAATAAAAAGCTGCAGGGATAGACAATGATGACCGACTCCTCATCAATTAGTCGCTTAAGATTATGTTTGCGCTTATTTGTTAGTCATTATCGTCATGCGCCACTGCAAGCAAGTGCCATTTTACTGGGCATTATGCTGGCAGTAACTTTGCTTATTGGGGTTTATGCCACCAATGAAAACGCTAAACAAAGCTACGGCAATGTCTCCGAGCTACTCAGCCAACAAGCACGCTTATCCATTAGCCACCGCACAGAAAGCAGCATTGATGAGTCGGTATACTTTGCATTGGCTAATGGCGGATTCAATACCATCGCGAGTATTGAAGGTATAGCAACAGATGAACAAGGCCGGCTTTGGCGCGTCAACAGTAGCGATATTATTGCGGCAATCAGCAGCCGCAAACAGCAAAATACTGACTCTCACTCCTCTGCCGCGATAACGTCAACCAATATTCCCCTTGCCGAATTGCTCAGCGGCCAAGCCAAGGTATTAATGTCGCTAAGCCAGCGTGATCGCCTTGACAATCTCAGCCGCAAAACTGACCGCTTAGTACTGAATAAGGTTCCTGTTGAGATCATCGCCATTGATGATAACTGGGGACTTGGAACCGCTATTCTTGCCGATATATCTTTAGCCCAACCGTTACTGAATATGCAAGGAAAGCTCAGTTATATTGCGGTATTTGACTCAAAGCCAGCAGATCCTAATGCAACAGCGCCTGAGTCAGATGAGCAACTCATCGCTCGGTTAACCGACACCCTAACTCAAGCAGGTATTGACACTAGTAAGCTAACTTTCACCACTCGAACCAGTGAAGGTGAATCGCTTACCGCCCTCACGGCGAGTTTTCACCTTAATCTTGATGCCATGAGCATGCTAGCATTTGTGGTCGGATTATTTATTGCTTACAACGGCGTGCGCTACAGTTTAATGAAGCGTCAAAAACTGCTGGTGCAAATCATGCAACAAGGTATAGATAGGCGTACTGTGATGTTTGCCTTAAGCCTTGAAATAATATGTTTAGTGTTTATCGGCTGTATATTAGGCTTTATTGGTGGCTTACAGTTGTCACAGTGGTTGCAACCTATGGTTGCGATAACCCTTGAACAGCTTTATGGCGCAAAGTTATTACCCGGAATTTGGCAATGGCAATGGTTTGTACAAGCATTGATACTAACCTTGTCTGCGGCATTTGCAGCCTGTATCCCAATGCTAATTAGCCTTATCAAAACACCACTAGCCCAAGGGGCCCAAAAACAGCCACAAAACCAACAATTCAATATTATTCATTGGCGCCAATTTGTCATCGCAGTGTTGCTGTTACTCATTTGTACTGTCGGATTTGCCTTTACCGAGCAGTATCGCCATAGCTTGGTATTATTGGGTATTATCTCAGTGGCGATTCCATTGCTATTACCACAATGCCTGCATTGGGCGGTTAACTTACTCAGCCCATTTATGCCTAAAGGACTTTGGCAATATGTGATTGCAGAAACCAAAGAGATAATTGCCCCGCTCGCCTTGGCAATGATGGCAATGTTGTTAGCACTGTGCGCCAACATTGCCATGAACACTTTAGTTGGTAGCTTTGAAATCACCCTAAAAAAATGGCTCGATGCCCGCTTACATGCCGACTTATACATAAGACCAAATCCAAATCAGATAGATGCTTTAATCTTATTATTAAATAACGATCCCAAAGTTGAAGCCATTTATGATCAATGGACTATCGATAGCAATCTTAATCGGATTGAAACACCACAAACACAAGTGCCTATCGATCTAGTCAGTCGCGATCATCTGTCGTTGACAGAAACAACCGTGTTTAAAATCACTGCGGATGACTTTTGGCCTGAGTTCACCCAAGGCCATTATGTGATGATCAGTGAACCCTTATCGATAAAATATCAACTCGATATCGGCGATAAAATTCAGTTATCACAACTTAATCAGCACACATTAACCGTTGGTGGAATTTATTACGATTATGGTAACCCTCAAGGCGAGGCGATTATTACCCAGTCTTTATGGCAACAATCTCAATTACCAGCTAAACCGATTAGTCTAGCAGTATCGTACCAAGGCGATATTACTCCACTACAAGATAGCATTAGCCAGAAAATCAATCTGTCTTCCGCTTATATGTACAGCCAGCAGCGGATAAAAACCGAAGCGATTACCATATTCAATAAAACATTCTCTATTACTGTGGTACTGAATAGTTTGACCTTACTGGTGGCGGCTATCGGCTTATTCAGTGCCTGCATGATGCTAACACAAGCAAGGCAAGCACCATTAGCACGCTTGTATGCCCTAGGTGTTAGCCGCAATCAATTGCGTATAATGGTATTAGTGCAAATGTTATTCATTGTGCTATTAACCTGCTTGGTTGCATTACCCACAGGCGCATTACTGGGTTATTTGTTAATTCACAAGGTGACCTTGCAAGCATTTGGCTGGAGTATTGCTATGGTATGGGATTGGGCGGCTTATTTTCAAGTGGTGGTCATTGCGATAGTGAGTTGTTTATTCGCCGTATGTTTACCCTTATATTGGCAGACTCGAAGACCACTCATATCGAGCCTACAACAGGAAGCATTATGATCTCTTTCATATCAACTATAGTGCCCAAAGCAGCCTTTAAAATGCCACAGAGTATGGCTATATTAACGTTTTTTGTAATCGGCCTAGCGTTAACGGCTTGTTCACCAGCACAAGACACCGCAGTAAAAGAATCAACCATTAGCAGCATGTCATCAACATCTGCTGAAGGGTATAGCGACGTTGTTCAAGGTAAAGTATTACAATTTCCACAAGACCATTTAGCTCACAATGACTTTAAAATTGAGTGGTGGTATTTAACCGCTAACCTCACTACCACAACCGGTGAAGACATTGGCGTACAGTGGACTCAATTTCGCATCGGCCTGAGACCACAGACAAGTACGATTACACTTAAAGAAAATGACTGGATAACTAATCAGCTTTACATGGCCCATGCCGCAGTGACCACCAAAAGTGAACACTTAATCGCCGAAAAATGGTCTCGCGGCCATCCTCAACTTGCAGGTGTGGAGCCACAACCATTTGAGGTTCATTTGCAAAACTGGCAATGGTTAAGTCAATCAGAACAACTATTGCCAGCTACATTAACCGTCGCAGGTGAGCAATTTAAGTATCAATTACAACTCAGTAGTCAACAACCGCTGCAATTACAAGGTGAGCAAGGTTATAGCAGTAAAAGCGCCGATAAAAGTGTGGCATCTTACTACTATAGTCAGCCTTTTATTGACGTCACTGGAGAGATAACCCGCCATGGAGTGACTGAGCAAGTAACTGGTAAAGCCTGGCTTGATCGAGAGTGGAGTTCGCAATTTCTAACTAAGGCTCAGCAAGGTTGGGACTGGTTTTCACTGCGTTTAGATGATGACTCAACGCTAATGATGTTTAGGCTTCGCGGGCAAGATGATACGGATCACTTCTACAGTGGCAGAAGAATGTTTGCCGATGGCAGTGGGCGTAATATCAACAGCCAAGATAATCCCGGTGACATCTCAATGGAGCCAACGCAGTGGCAACAAACTGCATTAGGCAAACACCCTATTGCTTGGCATCTTCGGATTGACAGTGAGGGCATTGATGTCACCACTGACGCATTAAATCCTAACAGTGACATGCTGGTATCAACCTCATATTGGGAAGGACCCATCACCATTAGCGGCAGTCACAAGGGTAAAGGCTATATGGAGTTGACCGGCTATCGCTAATACTGTGAGCATTTATAGCAAAAATAATGTCACTACTATCTGCATAAGTTGTATATCAGTTATCTTGCCATTTGGTTAGCTGCATGGGTCATAAAACCGTAACTGACAATATTGACTAACAATATAGAGCTAATTAAAACAGTAATATTCACATCTGATAGAGTAATACTCTAAGGCCTGATTAAAAAATAAACCCAGCTTAAGCTGGGATTATTGGTTGAGATCTTTGCTGAACAACTTGCTCGTTGTTTACGGCTGTTGCTTTTGATGTCTTCGATGATTCAATCTCATCATGCTCTACTGGCATCGCTGCTTGCCATAATGCGCTAACCCATAAACTTGAAGTAGATTTCATTGTTATTCCTCCGTTTTTGCTAAGGAGTTCAAAGTAATCCTTTAAGGTTCATAGGTAAAATGAATAATTACCATGAAGTGGATTCCATTTAAGCATGAACATCCCAATCAAGAGCTTACAGATTTTTCTCACCATAGTTGAAACCGAAAACTTTACCCGTGCGGCACAAAAGTGCTTTATGACCCAACCGACACTGACCAAAACCATTCAACGTTTAGAGGAAAATATTGGTGAGCAGTTGCTTATAAGAAATAATCAAACAGTAGAATTAACCCAAGCAGGACAATTGTTTGAACAAAGTGCGCGGGAGATTTTGGGTCACTGGCATCGACTTCAAGAAGGGATTAGCAACCTTAGCGGCTTAAAGTCTGGACGATTACGACTTGGAGTCTGCCCGATGATGAGCAGTTTAATCACGCCTTTGTTGACCGAGTATCGACAAAAATACCCCGGAATCGAATTACAAATGAACGAGTATGGCGGATTTGGTTGTGAGCAAGCACTGCTGAACAACAGTCTAGATATTGCCTTCACGGCGCTGCCTACAACCCATAAGATAGAGTTAGCGAACCAAGCGCTAACTAAATACCCTTTACTTGCATGCTTACCAGAAGGGCATCCTCTGGCTAGCAAAGCGGAAATACGCTGGCAAGACTTTGAATCTTATCCCTTCATTCTTTACAACGAAGATTTTTCATTAGCCAAGTTAATTAATCGTCTAAGCCGTAAAGTTGGTGTACAACTTAATATTGCTTTTAGAACGGGTCAGTGGGATTTTTTAGCGGCAATGGTTGAAGCTAACTTGGGCGTCGCAATTTTACCCGAACCCATTTGCCAACGGCTAACCAGTAGCAAACTGATATTTAAACCAATGCAACCTGCCATGACCTGGGATTTAGCCTTGATATGGCGAGAGAACCTGCCATTAACTCCGCCGGCTCAAGCACTATTAACCCTCAGTAGAGATGGCCATCAATAATGGGGTAAATGCTGTCAGGGTTTTTATGTGCAGTTAACAGCATAAAACAAGCATAAAAAAACCGCTGCCTAGGCAACGGTTTTTATGGGCAAATCGAAACTAGAATTACTTCTTAGCTTCAGCAGCCTTACGCTCTTTAACTTGAGCAACAACTTTCTCAGAAACACTGTTTGGACACGGGCTGTAATGAGCAAATTCCATAGAGAATTGACCACGGCCTGAAGTCATTGTACGTAGTGAACCGATGTAACCGAACATTTCTGATAACGGTACTTCAGCTTTAATACGAACACCTGTAACACCAGCGTTTTGATCTTTGATCATACCGCGACGACGGTTAAGGTCACCAATTACGTCACCAACGTTGTCATCTGGGCTGAATACGTCAACGTTCATGATAGGCTCAAGAAGTTGTGCACCGGCTTTAGGCATAGATTGACGGAATGCGCCTTTAGCAGCGATTTCGAACGCGATAGCTGACGAGTCAACTGCGTGGAAAGCACCGTCTTGAAGCACAAGTTCAACGTCTAACACAGGGAAACCTGCGATAGTACCTGTGTTCATCATGCTCTTGAAACCTTTCTCAACAGCAGGCCAGAATTCTTTAGGTACGTTACCACCAACCACTTTAGAAGTGAAAGTGAAACCAGTGTTTTGCTCGCCAGGGCGAATAGTGTAATCAATTTTACCAAACTGACCAGAACCACCAGACTGTTTCTTGTGCGTGTAGCTATCTTCAATTTCTTTAGTGATAGTTTCACGGTAAGCAACTTGAGGCTCGCCTACAATTAGGTCAACGCCGTAAGTACGCTTAAGAATATCAACCTTAATGTCTAAGTGAAGCTCACCCATACCTTTAAGGATGGTTTCACCAGAATCAATGTCAGTCTCTACACGGAAAGATGGATCTTCTGCAATCATTTTACCGATAGCGATACCCATTTTCTCGCTGCCGCCTTTATCTTTTGGCGTTACAGAGATAGAGATAACTGGCTCAGGGAATACCATGGCTTCTAGTGTACAAGGGTGCTTAGGATCACATAAAGTGTGACCAGTTTGCACGTTCTTCATACCAACGATAGCGATAATATCACCCGCTTGGGCTGATTCAATTTCGATACGTTCGTTAGCATACATTTCAACCATGCGGCCAACACGCTCAGATTTACCAGTGAATGAGTTAAGGATGGTGTCACCCTTTTTCAAACGGCCAGAATAAACACGTACGAATGTTAATGCACCAAAACGGTCATCCATAATCTTGAACGCTAATGCTTTAAACGGAGCATCAACATCAACGATTGCGAATTCGCCATTTTCGTTACCTTCTTCGTCAGTTAGCGGTTGTGGATCAACTTCAACTGGATCTGGTAAGAAATCAACAACGGCATCAAGTAATAACTGCATACCTTTGTTTTTGAATGCGCTACCACAATATGTTGGGAACACAGCCATTGTACGAGTACCCGCACGGATACAACGCTTAACGTCTTCTATAGATGGTTGAACACCTTCCATATAAGCTTCTAGTAGGTCATCGTCTTGCTCAAGAGCAGTTTCGATTAGCATTTCACGGTATTCTTCAACTAAGTCAACCATGTCAGCTGGCACATCAGTAATTTCGAAGTTTTCTGGTAAACCAGAATCATCCCAAATGTGCGCTTTACGAGTTAGTAGGTCAACAACACCACAGAATTCGTCTTCAATACCGATTGGTAAAACCATTACCAATGGGTTAGCTGCTAAAACGTCTTTAGTTTGCTTAACAACACGTAAGAAGTCAGCACCCATACGGTCTAACTTGTTTACGAAGATGATACGCGCAACTTCAGAATCGTTAGCATAACGCCAGTTTGTTTCTGACTGAGGCTCTACACCGCCTGAACCACAGAATACACCGATACCGCCGTCAAGTACTTTAAGCGAACGATATACTTCAACAGTGAAGTCAACGTGGCCTGGAGTATCAATAACGTTGAAACGGTGATCATTCCAGAAACAGCTTACTGCTGCTGACTGAATGGTAATACCGCGCTCAGCTTCCTGTTCCATGAAGTCAGTGGTTGATTCACCATCATGTACTTCACCGATCTTGTGGATCTTACCGGTTAGCTTAAGGATACGCTCGGTGGTCGTGGTTTTACCCGCGTCAACGTGAGCGAAGATACCAATGTTTCTGTATTTGGATAATTCGGTCATGATTCAACTTTAATGATTAGTTTAAGAAGTAGACGGAGCATGCGAAAAAAAACCGACACACCGCACATCAGGTTATTAAGGCGCATATTGTAAATTGGAACCTTGCTGGGCGCAAATAGCTGTTGCAATATTTATTTACTTTTAGCAAAAAAAACCGCATTAAAAGCCATTAATACCATATAAAACAAAAGACTAAAAAATAATAGTTTATTTTTTAGTCTTTAGACTTATTTCACCTTAAAATGTTAAATTTTGGCTTAAATGGGTAAATTAGCCTTTTTAGCCCCCAATGAATGTCGCTATTGAACATTGTGCTATATCGAGCAAGCATTTATTAACCTACATAATGAATTGGGTTAAAGGCGTAAACATCAATCAAGATGAGGTTTTTATCTACGCACTACAATATTGATTACGTCCTGACTGTTTAGCTTTGAATAACGCAGCATCGGCACGTTCAAAGCACGCTTCTATGGGTTCACCCTCACCCAGCAGAGCAATCCCGAAGCTGCAAGTCACTTTGATATCGTTATAAAAATGAAAATAAGTGAGTTCATCGGTAATTCTTTGGCATAGCTCTTGGGCATTGATCAACTGCACATGCTGGCAAACGATGACAAACTCTTCACCGCCCCATCTGGCGACAACATCACGCTCTCTCACTGAAGTTTGCAGTACTTGGGCAACCTGGACCAATATTTTGTCACCAATAGCGTGTCCATGTTTGTCGTTTATTGCTTTGAAAAGGTCGATATCTATAATAATTAAGCCAATATTATTATGGTGATTTTGCTCAGTAGGAGCTTGTCTCGTATCGAGAAATGTTTGGTTGAAGTATTGACGATTATACAATTTTGTTAGTGGATCGTGTTGAGCCAAAAAGTCTAAATCACTATTTTTTTGCTCAAGTTGTAATTGTAATTGCTGTAACTGTTTATTGTTTGCCTCTAAATGAACATTGTACTTACCGATTGATATTGTGCGGTACAGGAGAAATAAAATAAATGTCCCTAATGCCGTTAGCACAGGGATCACTAGGCTATAATCAATATCTTCTATCACGGTAATATTGTGCCATTTCTTATAAATTGCAATATGATCGGCTTGGGTGATTTTTGCCAATCCTGCATTAATCTGTGGCAATAAATCTTGCTTTGCGTGAATAACCCCCATGCGTAATTCATCTTCAGGCCCTCCCCAACCCGCTATTTTAAGCGAGGTTAAACCCTGTTGTTGAATATATGCATTAACAGAAAACATTGATCCAACAAATACATCAGCCTCACCATTCGCGACTTTTTCCAACCCTTGGCGCTCACTATTAGTCAATATAGTATTGATATTGGGGTAATACTGTTGGATGTACTCGACTAAGCGATAATCTTTGGGGATGGCCAATAAGCGGTCGCCGATATTTTCAAAACCTTGTAGAAAGGGTTGCGACTTCAACGACACCAGTACATTTGGCGATTTAAAAAAGACCTCACTAAAGTAGAGATATTGGTCGCGCTTTGGCGTTTGATTTAAAATAGGGGTTAACTCACATCGACCTTGTTTGAGTAATTCTAAACTCTGCCTCCAAGAGGTTGTCGGGACTAACATAAAAGTTAAACCGGTATACTTTGTCAATAAGGCTAAATAGTCAGAGGAAACACCAGTATGACGACCATCGACGATAGCTTCATAAGGTAACCAATCGGGATCAACACAATAGCGGACGACATTACGGCTTTGTGAGTCGATTAAAGGCTGCACTTCGAGCACAGAAGCGCTGGCATGCTTAGTGTTGAACAGATTAACCAATATCAACAGCATGACCAATAACACGCTAGATATTTCAGGCAAACTCAACCTTCTCAATAGTATGCTCCACCCATTATGACTCAAGAAAATGGTCGAAAAAGAAGTGTATACGCTATTGAGTGTATGACAACATACCCAAATATGACAAAAAAATACCCGCCAAATGGCGGGTATTTCATTTACTGATCAATTATAGGTATTAAGCTTCGACTGGCGATATCACAAATAGTAAGTCGCCTTGTGAAACTTGCTGGCCATTGCTATTGAGAATACGTTCAATGCGATACTGTTGGTCTTCAGGATATAACACACCCGTTTGACGATTAAAGCCCGCTAACGTCAGTTGCGAGAACATCTTCATTGCTTCCATCAACGCCAATGTCTGTTCAACTGTAACAATGTCACCTTCTTTTACAAAGTCAGCTTCACCCGGTGCTGGAGAGGTATAGAAAATACCAGCCCCCTGAGCCATAACCTTCAACTCGTTACTTTCACCAACACGTAATGATTCAGTATCAACCTCAATCGCTTCTGCTGCCGCTTCCATTTCTGCAATCAGTGCAGGTATATCTAACTCAGCCATTAAACGTGGCAAGTAGTTAGTGTCATATACCCCTTCGTTGAAGGTTGGATCTTTAAGGATAAGCTTTAACAATGGAATGTTAGTCGCAATACCTTTAATCACTACGCTATCGAGGTACGCATACATTTTAGATACAACGTCGGCACGGTCAGTACCACGTATAATGATCTGGGCGATCAAACTATCATAGTATGGCGATACTTCTTTGCCAGCAGCGGCAATCGAAATAATTTCAACATCATCACGCTGAGGCAATACACATTCAGTGATTTTACCTGGATTCGGAATAAGCTGCAGAATACCATGGCTATCAAGCGCTGCTTTTTCCGCCGTTACGCGCACTTCCATGGCGTAACCTTGGTCAACAGGCTCAAGCTTCTCAATTGAACGGCCAGCAGCAATATCAAACTGCGCGCTAACAATATCGATACCTGATGTCGCTTCTGTCACCGGATGCTCAACTTGCAGACGTGTATTCATTTCCATGAAGTACACTTCGTTAGCATCTAGGTTATAGATAAACTCAACAGTCCCTGCGCCCATATAATCGGTTACTTCGCCTAACGCACGTGTATATTCCATCACACGTTGCTTCAGCTCTTCAGGCAACATAGTTGAACCTGATTCTTCGATTACTTTTTGGTTATTGCGCTGTACTGAACAGTCACGAATACCCAATACTTTGGTATTACCAAACTTGTCACGCAGTAACTGCACTTCAATATGACGTAATGAGGTAACGTATTTTTCTAAATACAAATCACCATTGCCAAATGCAGCAGCAGCTTCGGTGGCGGTTTTTTGGAACAAACCAATCATGTCTTCAGGACGTTTCACAACCTGAATACCTTTACCACCACCACCTTGTACCGCTTTTAGCAGCACAGGATAACCAATCTCAGATGCTACGTTTACGGCTTGCTCTGCGTTAGTCAAAATACCATGACTACCAGGCACAACTGGCACATTTTGCGATTGAGAAGTATGGATAGCATTAGACTTGTTACCCATTGTGGTCATTGAATGCACACTAGGACCAACAAAGTTAACCCCATTGTTGACACACAATGCTGCAAACTGCGGACTTTCTGATAAGAAACCGATACCAGGATGTAACGCGTCAACATTTTCATATTCAGCGACTTTCAAGACTGAGTAAGCATTAAGGTAACTTTCATCTGAAGTATTACCACCAATACATACAAGCTTATCTGTATCTTTCAGCATATCTGCTGGAACAGATGTCATGTCAGGATCTGAAGCCACCAACACCACATTAATATTGTTGTCGTGAGCTTTACGGATCAATTTAACAGCCGTACAACCACGAGCATGTACCAACACTTTATGAATAGGCTTCATCAGTGCACGAGGATCATTTTGGACAATGACGTCCTCTAACTCAATCACTTCAGGCACTAGCGTCGACAATGCTTTACTGATCACGTCTTCGATCTTCATTGTCGGTAATGGCATGAGTGGATCAATACCCGACAACTGAGTGTCTAAGGTGTCACTAAATGGATTATGAACTAACCCAGTCATGGCACCTGGCACTTTAGACAAATAGTTAGACAGTGTTGCTGTTGATGGTAAGTACGCAGGTACCACCATTTGGCCAGCAAACGGCATGTTGGTGCCAGACAAATAGTAAGTCTGTACTAACGGATGAGTCACGAAACTGGCTTGAGCACCACCCGTACAATCACCAAAACCAAACATTAATACAGGTAATTCGTTATCACGAATAAAGCGTGTAATACGGTCATTCACAACCGCCATTGAAAACAATGCTGCCGCGCCTTCTTTGGTTTGCATGCCACCAGAACTGATGAAACAAATAACCGGAAGTTTGCGCTTAGCACATTCGATGAGTAGCGAACTGAATTTTTCAGCACTGGCCATATCAAATGCACCGGCTTGGAATGCGGTATTTGAAACCGCAACACCAACACGTAACTTACTGCCGTTATTATTAAAATCAGCTAGACCGGTAATTAAACCGCAAGGACGGATCTTTTTATCAATAGCGTCTTCAATCGATAAACGGAAACCTGGGAAGTTAAGCATGTTAGCTGACATTTTGTCGGCATCAATTTCATCAAACTTATTAAAGAATTGTTTGATGATATTTTCCCATGCCATCTTGCCTTGTTTTTTCTCTTCACGAAGCACTTTTAGGATCAGTAAGTCTTGGTAACCCATGGTTAAGCGGTTCCAGAAATCCTTACGACGGCCAATACGCACAGGGTTAATGGTGCCGGTATATTTGTCATGATCGTCTTCACTGTCGAAATATTCAGGCAATAAACGTTCGAAGAAGTACGTCAAAATAACAAATAAAGAATCGTTTAACTGTGGGAAACCGACACTCTTCCATTGCTCTACACGCGTTAACAATTCTGCACGATTCGATTGATCCATGAAGTATTTTAACCACTTATAGAACTTACTCTTGTCGTTAGCTTTGTCACTTGTCGATAATGCGTTATCAATAGATTTATGCAGTAACTTATCCACCGACTCGCGAGATAAGCTTTTTGACATCATGGCTTCTTTCGAAATTGATGCCAAGCTACCTACAACATTGTCATATAACGCATTAAAAATAAGCACGTTATGACACTGCCAAATAAAGTCTGCACGTAATTCATCATTAACCACAATATCTAACACAGTAAGTTGGCTAAGCTCAGGCCACGGCGCTTGTGTTGTAGACTTAGGCAATGACTCTAAATGTTTAATTAAGCCATTGAAGTTGTTAGCAGCATTACTTTTCCAACGATGGTATAACGACCAACCAATGTTAAATAACAACGCTTTACGCGCTTTTTTATAGTTCTCTTTTGGTTCACCCAAAATAAAACGAGTAATGACGTTACGCTCGGCAGAAATATCTTTACGTTTAGCGCTAAAGGTACCCCAAAGCTTATTCAGTTCTTCATCATAAACTAACTTATCTGGGTTGGTTAACCACGCTTGGAACACACGTTCCTGCTCTTGCTTAATGCGCGCTAACAAGTCACCTTCTGGCACGCTCACTTTTGATAAGCGACCATACTGTTCTTGTGAGATTGAATGAATACGGCTACGTAAGGTCAAATAACGTAAATAACGATATGCACTACCAAAAATATTGTGGTACATGGTCGGGTTATTGGCGACAGACAAGCGAGTATTATTTTCAAGCGTCAGTAAATTAGCCGACGGCGCTAAAAAGCGCTGCAAACTACGATCGTAATGATCTTTTAAATCGGTAGATTCACGCACAAAATTCATTGCTGCACGTTCAACAGCTTCAATAGCACTGATAATCGCACGACGGAAATTATGCTGACGCTCATCTTTATCTGATGGAGTGAAATCGATAATGCCGTCAATACAGCCTGCGGTATATAACTCTTCTGGAGAAACGCCAACAGACTTAGCACATTCCTGCCATGACAAGTTGTACTTGCGCGCAATGCTTTGCAAACCTTGTGGCTGGATAGTGTTAAAAATACCGTCTCGTACAGACAATAAAATATTAGCTGCCGCTAATGGAATAGCACCACCTGAGTAACCTGCACCAATCACAATACCGACTGTCGGCACATCAACATTGGCACTTTCAGCAATCGCTTTAGAAATGGTATGCGCTTGGTTTTGACTATTGGCAATTTCGCCAGCATCAGCACCAGGAGTATCAATAAGATATACAATAGGCATAGACAATTCGGCGAAATGGCGAATCGCTTTACAGGCTGCAAGATGATGCTCTGGCATCCATGCGCCATTGGCGGTAGTTCGTTCCTGCGCGATAAAACCAATACGGCGAGTACGCGTGCCAAAGTTAAGTTCCACTTCAGCACGATAAAACGGTCCGATGTGACTTTCGGCAATAATCTTGCCTTTTAAGTCAGCGATCATACGCTTCGCACCAGGGCGGGTTTTATCCAAGGTTGGTTGGATAACTTTATTGACGTAACCGTCAACGTCTAGAGATGCCAAACTTTTCAAGTTTGATTGAATCGCATCTTCTGTTAATAGCCCTTTCACTTCTTCAGATAAACTCTGCTTGTTATGAGCAGGAAATAATGAAAAGTCTTTAGCCAAGTGTTCAGCTTGTAAAAAAAGTGGGTCAGCCGATAGTGCTTGAGTCTTGTTAGCGGGCTGCTTTTTGCTGGTCATCCTTAGATCCTCTGCTTATATAGCCTCTGAAAATTTTTTTTAGCTTGTAAATATAACTTTGTTAATGGGTAAATTACCATATAAACTAGCTTGGACGCTTTGTTCCATAAATGAGACAGTGAGGTTTGAATGCCCGATTTGAACGGTATGATGCTGTTTGCAGCCGTTGTTAGAGCAAAAGGATTCTCTCAGGCAGCACGAGAGATCGGACAACCTAAATCAACCATTAGTCGTAAAGTTGCGCAATTAGAAGAACAACTCGGAGTGCGGTTACTGCAACGAGACACCCGAAATTTAAGCCTGACTCAAGTTGGAGCATTATTTTTTCAGCACTGTGATTCTATTAGTCATGAAATTGAAGCGGCTAAAGCAACAATAGAAAACACCCATAATGATATTTCGGGCGCATTACGCATCGCCATTCCGGTGTCATTTTCACAAGATGTCATTGGTCATTTATGCTCAAGTTTTATGCGACTTTATCCTAATATAGAACTGGATATTCAATTTACCGACAACGATGTTGGCCTAGTCGGTGAAGGTTACGATATCGCCATAAAATATGGGCCGCTGCAGTCGTCAGATCTTGTGGCCAGGTTATTATTTGAACGCCAGCCTATTTTGGTCGCAAGTCCGGGTTACATTAAAAAATTCAGTAGCCCTGCCACGCCACAAGAATTAACTCAGCACAATGGTATTTTACTCGGCACCACCTTGTCGGCACCCATTTGGGCATTAGGCAAAGGCAGCCGTAAGATAATGGCGACCTTCAAACGTAAAGTGCGAGTGAACAGCGCCAGCATGGTAAAACGTTTAGCGTTAGATGATTATGGTATTGCTATGCTGTCGAACACGAGTTGTAAACAAGAGCTTGCAACCGGAAGCTTAGTGCCAATTTTACAAGAATGGCCAATGGAACCCTTTAAAGTCTATGGGGTCTATTCAAGTCGCCGTCAGCTAGCCAGTAACATTAGTGCTTTTTTAGACTTCTTCACCAAACGATATACCAGCCAAGAATCATTACATTCAATGATGAGTTAAAGTTATATATTTAAAAACATGTCGCCAGCAACTCTTGATTATTATTGATATGATTTAGCCTCAACAGCAGGGCGATTAACTGAATAAATAACCTCAAATGGCCTAAACTAGCCGTTTGAGGTTATCTCGTTTTTAGAGATGCATAATGCGAAACTTTCTCACTAAAAATCATTC
This sequence comes from Shewanella vesiculosa, assembly GCF_021560015.1. Lineage (NCBI taxonomy): Bacteria > Pseudomonadati > Pseudomonadota > Gammaproteobacteria > Alteromonadales > Shewanellaceae > Shewanella > Shewanella vesiculosa. The sequence goes on from NZ_CP073588.1 coordinate 2,895,558, forward strand.
TTATATCATTGGCATTACTTGCACTATTAAATCACCTAAGCAACTGTGCTATAACTGTAAGTTAAAATATAGTTTATTGTTGAACAGCCTAAATAAAACTAACGCGTATTAGGATATGCATAATCCTAAAGGAACTATCATGATTAATCATAGTGCTTTTAAAATGTTAAGTTCATTGGCATTAGTCACCTTATCTGCTGCAGTTAACGCAGGACAACTCCCCAAAAATGTTGAAGAAATTCGCGTATTAAAGGCGGAACAAACCCTACCTCAGGTGGTTAATCGTTATCAAGCCATTAGTGATACCTTGGAGGTCAAGTTAGCTCAATCCACCGATGAATTAGCGGTGACAGAAATGGCAGCCCATCAAGGGCATAGATTATGGCAACAAGCTGTTAGGGATGTTCAGTCTGGACATAGTGATGATCGCTCCTTGTACTGGAGTCGATTAAGCATGCGTAAGGTCTTAAAACAAGACAAAGCAGGATTTAATCTTGCCGACTGGCAACGCGAGATTTTGGTCAAAGCGGTGGAGACATCCTCCCGTGGCTTTAGTGATATTGCATTTTCTTCCGACAGCCAAATTAATATCTTGGTCACTGGTTTTGATCCTTTTTTCCTTGACAAGGATATCGGCCAGAGTAATCCGTCAGGTTTAGCCGCTTTAGCTCTCGACGGTTATCATTTTGAAGTTAATGGAAAAAAAGTACAGATTGAAACTGTGATGATCCCAGTGAGATTTAGTGATTTTGATAATGGTATTATCGAATCCTTACTGACACCGTTTTATCGAGAGAACAGTGTTGACATGGTATTTACCATTAGCATGGGTCGTGATAATTTTGATATTGAACGCTTTCCTGGACGTAACCGCAGTGCAGAGGCACCAGATAATTTAAATGTATTAACTGGAGCAAGTCGCACCAATCCAAAAGCGCCGCTATTTAACGGTGGCACTTCAAACGATGGGATATTAAATGGTCCTGAGTTTGTGCAATTCTCATTACCTGTAGAGGCGATGGCCGCGGTAAAAGGTCACTGGAGTGTTAATGATAACAATCAAGTTAGCAGCTTATCTCGGGGCCAATTTAAAGCATCATCACTGGCTGAATTACAAAATGAAATTTCTGTAGAAGGATCTGGTGGTGGCTATTTATCTAACGAAATATCCTATCGCAGTATTTTACTTCGAGATCAATTTAACTTGAATTTACCGGTAGGACACATTCATACTCCACGCATTAAAGGTTACGACTCGCAAGTAGAGTCAGACATTGTCGAGCAAATACGAGCCATGATAGCTGCGGCAGCGAGCACGCTATAATGTCGATACGCTAAATTAACAGGCCAATACTTTACTTGCCTGAATCTTTCGTTAATCATTCAAGCAAGTGAAGCTACCCAAAATGTTTAAAAGTATTTTTAATCTCAGCCAACGCGCGCACCAAGCGTTAACACAAGATATCCATACTAAGGAATCTTCATTATCAGCGCGCCCTCGCACCAAGCAACCACTAAACACGAGCGTTAGTAACCCCTTACAACTGCAGATCTTGGCCAAAGTCGAAGCCGATTACCAGTTAGCCGAGCTGCATTTCAAACGCCAATTCCCCCGTCCTTGTGTGCATTTCAGCTTACGTGGAAAAAGCGCCGGCACAGCGCATTTACAAGCGAATAAATTACGCTTTAACCCGGTGTTACTGGCTGAAAACCCCGATATTTTTATTAACGAAGTTGTGCCACATGAAATTAGCCATTTAGTGTGTTTTCATCTGTTTGGTAAAGTAAAACCTCATGGTAAAGAATGGCAAAGCGTTATGCTGACAACATTTAATATTGCCCCCAAGACCACTCACCAACTCAATACTCAGTCTGTCAGTGGCCAACAGTTCGAATATTTTTGCGCCTGTGGCAGCATCCACTTAACCATAAGACGTCATAACAGAATTGTCCGCGGCCAAACTCAATATCGCTGTCGCCGTTGCCAACAAACATTAAGCCCTTTTTCTCCTTAAATATTATCAATTGCGTCATCGCATTCGATGGCTTAACATCTGCCCAAATGACAGGCTAAGCCTGCGCTGTAATGATGTTTTTGTTAATTTTAGGGTTTATTTTGCGCTTATCATCCACTCATTCTTGGTTATTTGGGGTGTCGCTACTGTGCGGCATTTTTTCATCAACACTTATTGCGGCAGAACACCCCAGTAGTTTCGGTAAAGCCAAAGCCATTGCCAAAAAGATCTATCAGCAACACTTGCCACTCAACACCTTCTATTGCGGCTGTGATATCGCCATAGCAGGTAAATTATGGCAAGCGGATCATGCTAGCTGTGGCTATCTGGTTAGAAAACAAATTATTAGAGCCAACCGTATCGAATGGGAACACGTAGTCCCCGCCTGGGTATTTGGTCATCAACTGCAATGTTGGCAAGATGGCGGACGTAAAAATTGTGGTAAAAACAACCCGCAATTTAAAAAAATGGAAGCCGATTTACATAACCTTGTGCCCGCTGTCGGTGAGGTCAATGGCGACCGCAGTAACTTTAGGTTTAGTGATTGGGGCGGCAAAGCAGATCAGTACGGACAATGCGAGATGATTGTCGACTTTAAAGGCCGTAAAGTGCAGCCACCAAAAGGTGCAAGAGGGCCGATCGCTCGAACTTACCTTTATATGCAACAAACCTATGGTCTACAAATCAGCAGTAGCCAACAGAAATTGTTTAATGCATGGAACAAAATGCAACCGGTTAGCACCACAGAATGTCAACGCGACAGCTTAATCGCAGCTAACCAAGGTAATCATAATGATTTTGTATTCAAACAATGCCAAAATAACGGCTTAGTTCGATAATTGGCGATCAAGCTACCTTGAACAATTGATTAAATAAGGTCAACACTGATGAGAGTCCCACGCATTTTTCAGCCCCAAGACAATTTACAGCAAGGGCAAACACTTCAATTAGATGAAGATGGTGTTGCTCATATCGGCCGAGTATTGCGAATGGGAATGGGCGATCACATCAGTTTGTTTAATGGTGACGGTAATGATTACTTAGCCGAGATTATTGAAACCAGTAAGAAATCTATCACTGTCACGCTATTGAGTTGTGAAAAAAACTACAGTGAATCGCCATTAAACTTACACTTAGGCCAGGTGATTTCACGTGGTGACCGCATGGAATTTACCGTTCAAAAATCGGTTGAGCTTGGCGTAACCACTATTACGCCGTTATTTTCCGATCGTTGTGGTGTCAAACTGAGTGGTGAGCGTTTAGAGAAAAAAACTGCAGCAATGGCAAAAAATTGTGGTCAGTGCTTGTGAACAATCTGGCCGCAGTATCGTACCTATTGTTCGCCCGGCAATGACATTGGCACAGTGGTGTGCAGAACCCACTGAAGCATTAAAACTGAATTTGCATCCAAGGGCTTCACATGGCATTAATGGCTTACAGTTAGACGGCCAACATCAAAGAGTAAGATTACTCATTGGCCCAGAAGGCGGTTTATCTGACGAAGAAATTGCCATGACAGAAACCCAGCATTTTACCGATATTTTATTAGGCCCTAGGGTGCTGCGTACAGAAACTGCATCATTGACTGCCATTACGGCATTACAAGTTAAATTTGGCGATATTGGTTAACATACCGATACCTCTCTGCACATTATTAAGGATACACACATGATTAAGCTCGGCATTGTTATGGACCCTATTAGCGACATTAATATCAAAAAAGACTCGAGCTTCGCGATGTTATTAGAAGCGCAAGCAAGAGGCTACCAATTGTTCTACATGGAAATGCATGATCTTGCTATGGTCAACGGCAAGGCCATGGCCAACATGCGTGAATTATCAGTTAAGCAAGATGCTAGTCAATGGTTTACCTTAGGCGAGTCCGTCGATACTCCGCTAGCAGAACTTGATGTTATTTTAATGCGTAAAGATCCACCGTTCGATACTGAATTTATCTATGCCACTTATATGCTTGAACGTGCAGAAGAAGAAGGCGTATTAATCGTTAACAAACCACAAAGCTTACGCGATGCCAATGAAAAATTGTTTACCGCATGGTTTTCTGAGTTTACCCCAGACACTATTGTGACTCGTGATGCTAAACGTATCCGAGCCTTCCACCAGCTAAAACAAGACATCATTTTAAAACCATTAGATGGCATGGGTGGCACCTCGATTTTCCGTGTGAAAAAAGATGATCCTAACGTGGGAGTGATTATCGAAACCTTAACCAGTTATGGTCAACAATACGCAATGGCTCAGGCATTTATCCCAGAAATCACTCAAGGCGATAAGCGGATTTTAGTGGTTGACGGTGAACCAGTACCTTATGCACTTGCGCGTATTCCGATGAAAGGTGAAACCCGTGGCAACCTAGCCGCTGGTGGCAGTGGTGTGGCTCAACCATTATCAGAAAGTGATTGGAAAATTGCTCGGGCAATTGGTCCAGAATTGAAAAAACGTGGCCTTATTTTTGTCGGCTTGGACGTCATCGGCGATAAATTAACTGAAATCAATGTGACCAGCCCAACCTGCATTAAAGAAATCGAAGCAGCATTTGACGTTAGCATTACTGGTATGCTCATGGATGCCATCGAAGCCCGTATAAGCCAGCAAAAATAGGATTATTCATGCATTATTTATCTATCTACACAAAAATAGTCAGTAGATTAATATTGGTATCCAGTTTGATTATAACTGGAGCAATGGCTGATGAAGTCATAGTGTCCCCTACTGTAGACAGCGCCGTAAGCAATAATGTGCCAACGGTCGGTCCATCAAGACCGAAAAATATTATCATTATGATTGGCGATGGTATGGGACCGGCGTACACCACAGCCTACCGTTATTACAAAGATAATCCTGAGACCGAAGAGATTGAACAAACGGTTTTTGATCGTTTACTTGTGGGGATGGCAAGCACCTACCCAGCCTCTGTAAGCGGTTATGTTACCGATTCAGCAGCATCAGCAACTGCGTTATCAACTGGGGTTAAAAGTTATAATGGAGCCATTGCCGTTGATATCGAAAAACGTCCGCTGACCACCTTAATGGAAAAAGCCAAAACATTAGGTTTATCAACTGGCGTAGCTGTTACCTCGCAAGTCAACCATGCAACACCAGCGGCATTTCTGGCTCATAATGAAAGCCGTCGAAATTATATTGATATTGCAGAGGCTTATTTAAGCTCAGATGCAGATGTGATTCTTGGTGGGGGCCAGCAATATTTCACCCCAACACTACTTGAGCAGTTTAGCGCTAAAGGTTATCAACACATTACTGAATTCGCCCAGCTTGAATCGGTTACTAAACCAAAAGTATTAGGGCTATTTGCTGATGTCCAGTTACCTTGGGTAATTAACGATAACCAAGCGCATAACCTGAGTCATATGACCCAGAAAGCCCTAGATTTACTGTCACAAAATAACCAAGGGTTTGTGTTATTAGTAGAGGGTAGCTTAATTGATTGGGCTGGCCACAGTAACGATATTGCTACGGCCATGGGTGAAATGGATGAATTTGCTTCAGCAATTGAAGTGGTTGAACAATTTGTTCGTCAAAGTAAAAACACGCTTATGGTGGTAACAGCTGATCATAATACTGGTGGGTTATCTATTGGCGCAAATGACAAATATGAGTGGAATCCACAGGTGCTACATAAGGTTAAAGCCAGCCCAGATGCAATTGCTACGTGCGCGATTGCTGAAGATAACTGGCAGCCTTTAACCGCAACACTTTTGGGTTTTACTCCAAGCGACGCACAATACAGCCAATTACAAGCAGCTCGCATGCAAGGTAACGAACCACTGTCTGTCGCACTGCGTAAATTAATTGATATTCAGTCTAATACCGGTTGGACAACTGGCGGACATACCGCGATGGATGTTCAAGTATTCGCTGCAGGCCCTGGCGCAAGGTTGTTTAGCGGCCATCAAGACAACATTGATATCGCGACTAAAATGTTTAGCCTATTACCACAATAGAGATAAATACCTTAATCAATGCCGAACGACGATGACCCACACAATCCCCGCCCTTATCAGCGGGGATTGTGTTAATATCAGCGTGTTTACCTTATCACTAGCATTATGAGCAACTGACGTGTTAACAAATCCTTCTCAAGCCTTAATCAGAAACAGCCACTATTTTGAAAAGCAAAATGTGTTAGTGCTTAATTATGAAGCTGATACTTTTGCACATCAATGTCTTGAGTTTGCTCATCATGTTACCGCCCTAGCGTTGGATTTTAATCATCACCTGATATTGTCCTCTTGTACCAATGACAAATTACAGTGCTATTTTGGTCATCAATTACCTGATTCACTCGCAAGTTCAAAATTTGATAGTGTGATTATTTATTTTCCCAAAGCTAAACCGTTAATGGGCTATTTACTGCAACTAGCTGCGCAGCATTTATCTATTGATGGCCAGCTGATCATTGTCGGTGAAAATAAAGGGGGAATAAAGTCGATTGCTAAGCTCACACCTGATTATTACTCGCCACCAATCAAACAAGATAATGCCCGCCATTGTCTAGTGTATGTCAGTTATTTAACCCAAGCAGCGCCAGCATTAACCCTTAGTGATTGGGTAAGCCAGTACTCACTAGAGACTCCGCAAGGGCAATTACAGATTTGTAATCTTGTTGGTGTATTTAGCGAAAAACGTCTCGATCAGGGCACTGAATTATTACTGTCGCATTTACCAGAAAATTTACACGGCAGAGTTCTCGACTTTGGTTGTGGTGCAGGGGTCATTACAGCGGCGTTACTCAAAGCTAACCCGACGCTAACTATTGAATGTATTGATATCAATGCGATGGCACTACTCTCATGCGAATTAACCCTTGCAGCCAATAATATGCGCGCAAAAATTTACCCTTCAGACGGATTCAATCAAATTGTCGGTAAATTTGACGGTATTATCTCCAACCCACCGTTTCATGATGGGTTAACCAACACTACAGATATCGCCACACAATTTGTCCAACAAAGCGCAACTCGACTAACCAGCAAAGGCATATGGCAAATTGTCGCTAATCGCCACTTACCTTATTCAGAGACTATTGCGACTCATTTTGGCAAAGTAGAAGTGTTAGCTGAAAACAATAAATATAAGCTATATTCCCATCAAGGTTAATCCCTCCTAAAAGCCCGCCAAATCTCACCTCAACTGGCTTAGTTCATGGGCAGCAAAGCTCATTACGGCTGGAATTACAGCTAAATATCAGCTAAATTAACGAAAAGGCAAAATAACGCACATTTTCGGCTTTGTTTCGTTGGTATGGTACTGGCGTCTAATGACCGAATATAAAAATAAAAATAAAGGATGTTATGTTAACGCCATCACTCGTCACATTAAGTGCAGATAAAAGCAAAGCGGAATTACGTATAATTCCCAATACCCATGGCCCCGTGTCTGAGGATGATATTAATGCCTTGCTGACACAGGCTGATTTTACGATGTTATTTCCGATTATCCCCGCGATTAATAAAGCCGTATCTGAAGTCAATGCACTTTGTGGCCAAACGCCTGGCGGACACGAACTCTTTTTTACGATTGCCGAGCGCAAAGATGGCTCTGTGAGCATCAGTGTCAGTGACGATAAAATGCAAGCAAGCATGAAAATCACTTCAGCCTGGGGCGGCAAAGATATCACCCTACCAGACATACTGAATACCCTGAAAACTCAAAAAATCAAAATGGGACTCAGCAAACCTAAGATTATGGCATTGATACAGCGTTTATCGATATTGCCCCCAGGTGAAACCTGTGAGGGGATCATAGCCTCAGGTAAGGTAGCCGTTAATGGCGAAGATGCAATATTAACCCGTAAAGTTGCCTTAGCTCGCGAGCGTCTATTGCAACCACAAGAACGCGAAGACGGCTCTGTCGATATGCGTGATTTAGGCTCACTGATTACCGTCAAACCCAACGATGTATTAATGATTAAAACGCCATTAACGACAGGGACTCCGGGATTTAATATCCACGGTGATGTACTGCAACAAATTCCAGGTAAAGATAAATCCATGGAGCCCGGCACTGGCGCGAGCTTTCATCCTCAAGATCCCAACCAACTCATCGCCACCGTTCCTGGTCAGCCAGTGGAAAACCGTACTGGCATGCAAGTTGACGATATTCTGCAAATTAAAGATGTTGATGTTCGCTGTGGCCACGTTAATTTTAAAGGCAGTATATTAATTACCGGTGATGTGCACGAAGGTATGGAAGTTAAAGCCAGCGGTGATGTCACCGTGATGGGCTTTGTTGAGTCTGCCACTATTGAAGCTCAAGGTGATGTGATTGTCAGTAAGGGTGTTATTGGTCGCTTGATTAAAGAGCATGAACTGAGTACTAAAATTAAAGCTACCGGACAGATTTGTGCCCAATTTGTACAATATTCACAACTAGAGGCCCAAGGCAATATTTTGGTCACCAAGCAGTTGCTTCACAGTCATTCGACATCTGGTGACACTATAACGGTCAGCGATGCCCAAGGAAAACGAGGTGACTTGGTCGGCGGCATTGCCACTGCTGCTAAAGGAATTAGAGCTATTGCATTTGGCGCTACGGCCAGTACTAAAACCGAACTGTTTTGTGCTATGCATCAAGGTGAGTTAAAGCAAGAGCTTAAAGAATTAGATGACAGTATCAAAGGCATGGTTGTCGCGAGCTTAGAGTTAGAGGCGAGATTGCGTAAACTACCGCCTAAAGCGGAATGGCAAAGTGATGCTGGCATGATTGAACAAGTTAAAATGATGCTCGAGCAAAAAAATCAGATGGATGCTGAACGTATTAAAGAAGAAGTTGAATATACACAACACCTTAATGAAGTTGAAAACTATTACAATAATTATGTTATTCAAGCTGAAAAACACATATTCATCAACGTCGAGATCCACATTGGCAATGCATTTAATCGCACCCAACGTGAACATGGTCCGTGCATTGCCAAAAACGTCAATCAAGAAATATCATTCGATTACAGCAATCGCTAGCGAATTCAACACAGCAAATATAGGTAGAAATATACACTATGCAACCAGTACATTGGCCTGCAATACTCAAGTTTGATCAAGATGATGAGTTAATGTACCTAGTTAATCATCAAGATTGGTTAAGCTTTATTTGTGCAAATCAATTTACCCTTGATGCTAACGATAAACTTATCGATAGTGTAGGTCATGTCTATGGTATTCAAACACAATCGCAACAGCTCGCATCAGTGAATAGCTGCGTGGCAGAGCTGCCTTCGTTGCTCAAGCTCGGTGATGATATGAGTGTATTACAACTATTGCCTCTTGTTCGTCAGTATGGCCAATTTCAAGGCCATTGCTGCAGCTCAAAAATTATCTTTACCACCATTGAACAAGGTATCGCGACTGTAGCTGAGTTAGAGCAGCTCTATTAAACCCGCTCTCCTAAATAAGACCTTTACCACCTACTCATTGACGCCATCATGGTTAAGTTAAACACTTATCCTTGATGGCCTTTGTTAAATAAGTCAAAACTAAAATTAACCAATATAATGGCCTCCCCCATTGAGCAACACCCATCGCTCTGGCAAAATGCCCTCTATGCTCACAGCTCTTAACCCCTGAGAATCCTTAATGGAATTACTAAATATTGAATGTCTAGGTAAACGTTTGCGACTAGAAGGCTCGATTGCGGGTTGGCAGCAACTTTATTGGGACAATCAGCTAGTATCACAAAAGTCTGCCAGTGCCACCGACCAAGCCTTTCACATCCATTCATTTGAACTGACCAGGCAAACATCTATCGCGACTGAAACCGAAAATACAAGCGCGAATGTAAGTGTCACGCCACTCCCAGTACGATTAGAAATCGATGTTAACTGGCAACCATTTCAACTTGATTATTGTTTGTTAATTGATGATGAGTCCATTACTCAAGGACAACGTACAGTTAAAGATATTGAGCGTCAAACACCTGAAATTGCCGTGGTAAAAAACCAAAAAATCAGTGTTGTAGGCCTTGCCTCACTAGGTTTTAAACTGCTAAAAAGCGCTAAGGTAGTTAAGGTTCTTTTTGCAGGAGCCAGTGTTGCCGCCTATTCTTGGCTATTTTCATTTCAATTTGCCTTAGCCCTTATCGGTTGCTTAGTGTTTCATGAATATGGTCATATTAGAGCGATGAAACATTTCGGCATGAAAACCAAAGGGATCTATTTAATCCCTTTTGTTGGCGGTTTAGCCTTGAGCGATGAGCGGATCAACACCCGTTGGCAAGACGTGTATATTTCAATAATGGGCCCCACTTTTGGGCTGATTTTATCGATTATCTGTGTCGGACTTTATTGGATAACAGGTAACGTATTCTTTGCCGGATTAGCGGCATTTAATGCTCTGCTGAACCTGTTTAATTTATTGCCTATTTTACCTCTCGATGGCGGACATATATTAAAAAGCATTAGCTTTTCGATGAACAGCTTGATTGGCCTCATCGCCTGCATTTTAGGCGCGGCCATAGGCGTCTTCATTAGCTACAGCTTAGGCTTGGCTTTACTCGGTTTTTTATTGCTGATTGGCAGTGTCGAGATTATCTTTGAGTGGCGCGGACGACATCAGAGCCACTTATTACCTTTAGATCGCTATGGACAGATTTTCTCTACTATATGGTATTTGCTCACAGTGGCAGGTTTAGTGGGCATTATTTGGTACTTTGCAGGCTCTGGCGATGAAATGTTAGCTATTCCATTGCAAATTCTGGGTAGTTAGTCCTATTGCCTGAATACCAATAAAACCTAGTCTGATGACTGACCACATACAAACGCCTGCATATTGCAGGCGTTTTTATTTGAATATCTCTTTTATACTGAGGGTAAAGCAAATACCTTGGTCATGACTTTATACAACTCAGTACCTTGGTGAACTGAGGCGGAGGCAAAATGTAAAATCGGCACGCAATCCATGGGCAAACTAATCGCTTGAAAAGCCTGATCAGTGCCATAAAGGTCAATACGTAAAATGTTGACCAATGGCTGCCCTGCAGCTAATGGCTCACCGACTACAGCACAATATTCAATCAAGCCCGCTTTAGGTGCATGAAACTTTTTATAGTCTCGTAAATAACAAGCAAATCGCGCCATTTTCGCTGGGCTAACGTTCTCAGCTATCACCCCGCGATAGCTTAAATAAGCCAATATACCTTTAGCATCCACGAGTGCGTCATCAAGATCAATCCGTTCTTGGCTGGCAAGCTCTAAGGTAAATGCCGACACGGGTACCGAAAAATCTCGGCCCTGGCTCGCTGCATATTGAGTTAATTGCCACCATGGACAAAATGTAGCTTCATCCATCGCGCCACCAAAACTATTGGGGATAACGAGGGTATAGGGTATTGAAAAATATCTCGCGGCATCGATATCATACTCAGGACAATAAAGATGTTTACACGATTTAGGGCCAGTATGTAAATCAAGCACTATGTCGGCTTGGTGCGCCATGGTCTGTAAATTTACCGCCAGACGATGACCTGTTGAGATCCCAAAAGGTTGCGCTAAGCGCTTTTGGCATGCTTCCACTAACATCGAGCGATAAGCCTGAAACAAAGCGTTATCGGTTAAATGTTGGTGTTCGCGATACCAAGCTTGAACATCGACTTGGTGATCAAAATACTCTCGATTCCAATTAACACCTGTAATAGGGTCAAATCGTCCTAAGGTAAACTCGCCACTCTTCTGATTAATTCCTAGCGGATTAGCTAATGGCGCAAAGGTAATATTACCTAACACCTGATAACCTTCCAACAAGGTCATCAGTTGATAAATTACCGCATTGCCCTGCACTTCTGCGCCATGAACATTGGCCTGAATATAGGCACTAGGCGCAGAACTATCACTACCAATGAATGAATATAGCGGCACTGTCAATGCTTGCCCAGTCGCCAACTCCCCGACCTGTACAGACGATTGGATTGCTTTAGTCATCTCAACACTCAAACAGATTTTGATGTAAGGCATTAACCACTTGCGCCGCCTCAGATTCAGCCACCAACACACATAAATTATGTGGGCTAGCACCTTGACAAATCATCCGCACATTATGGTTTTCAAGCACTTTAAACACCCGGCTACAAATACCTGCCGTCGAGGCGATACGATTACCAATAATGGCGATTAAGGCTAAATTTTCTTCAACTCTGACACGACAATGCTGCGATAGCTCTTGTAATAACGATTCGCTTAATAATCCTTGCCCACTAGAATCAGAACCCGTTTTATCCAGCGTTAGCGATACGTTTACTTCAGAAGTGGTGATTAAATCAACCGATATTTTATGCCTTGCTAAGGTTGCAAACGTTTCTGCTAAAAAGCCTTGAGCATGCAACATTTGTAAACTATGAAGATTCAATAAAGTTTGATCGCGGCGCAATGCAACGGCTCTAAAAACAGGGGTATCTTCCACTTGATGACGGATCCAAGTCCCCCCCATTTCAGGTGCTTTACTGGATCCTACAAACACCTGAATTTTTTGTCTAACTGCCGGTAAAATGGTCGCAGGATGCAATACTTTAGCGCCGAAGGTGGCCATCTCAGCCGCTTCATTAAAACTAATTTCTGCAATAGGGCGAGCATTAGGCGCCAGTCGAGGGTCAGTGGTATAAATTCCGGCAACATCAGTCCAAATTTCAACCGCTGTAGCACAGAGGGCTTCAGCAAGTAGAGCTGCAGAATAATCACTGCCTCCACGGCCTAATGTCGTGGTTTTACCACTGTCATCTGCGCCAATGAAACCTTGAGTGACAATGACATAACGTGCAAGTAACGGCTGTAAAAAATCACCTGACAATGTTGCTATAGCTTCAATTTGTGGTTCTGCACGGCCAAAATGACTGTCGGTACGTAACACTTGACGTACATCAAAATGATCGGATGCGGTGCCTTTTTCACGGATAACGGCTGAAAATAAAATCGAAGAACATTGCTCGCCCGTCGACAGTAATTCGTCCATCACCGCTTTGCTACGATCCAGCTCTAGCGATTCACTTAATACCGACATCCGGCTGAGAATTTTATCAATGCTGGCGGCCACGTCTTGAGGACGTCCTAATTCGTCTAGGATCGCATATTGAATTTTGGCGATTTGCTTAAGCAATATCAAACGACGTTCATCATTAACATTAGCTTGGGTTAGCTCTACTAATAAGTTAGTCACACCGCTGGAGGCGCTCACCACCACCAGACGAGTAGCAGGATTCGCCAAAACGATATCGGCACAACGACTCATAGAGGCATAGTCAGCCACTGACGTGCCACCAAATTTGGCAACCACTAATTCTGAGCGATGACTCTCAGGCGCAACATTATCTGGGGCAAGGTTCATACAGACGCCTCCGCAGTTTGCGAAAGACAACAAAATAAGATGTGATTTACTAACATGATATACGCTCCGAACACACTACGTTCGAAGAGCCTGGTGCTAAGATAACGCACCCTTATAGAAGGGAAACAGCAATCATCACCAGAAGCTCTCCACCAAAAAAATAGGTGACAATCGTTAGGATTCAGCCTAAACGACCGATATCAATGTTTGCCAAACAAACTGATACCTCGGCGCTAATCTCCATCATAAGTGGTCATTGGACTGGCATCCTCTCACTTACTACCTAGTTAACGCTCCTCTTCTGTTCCTCCCTAAGGAGGGAGTTGAAAATAGCAACAAATACCCTATCAAGTCAATCAGCAAAAACAGTTAAAAACACAGTTCTGCTAAAAATCGTGAATATTCGATAATTCAGGCACAGCAATTGCGGTTATATGATTGTTCTAGATTACGAAATAAAAGCCAATATCAAGCTAAAAAAACATCATGCACGCAAAATGTCGAGACAATTATAACTGCATTGTATCTTTTTATGGTGCAATGTGTTGTTTAACCGTTTAATTGCTTGAATAAACTTATCACTCATCACGGATATGACCGCACTCTGGCAGTTCATACACCAAACGCAGTCGGTGATTAAACGCCCCCATAGCCACTTCCGGTTTAATGGTATCAAGACATGCAATCAAGGATATTAAACCTCTATTAACGTAATAAATGGCATATTGATTAAACTCGCGACCAAGCTCAACAGCCTGTTCTTTATCAATAAAAATAGCCCAACTCTTTTCCATATGCGACAAATCAGGTGCTGCACCGACTAGTGCGCGATAGGGGCGATTATATTGTTGGATTTTAGATTGAAGCTGGCGATCAAGTAAGCGATTTTGACTCGGAGAGAGCCTAGTGCCGAGGGGGTTATGAGCAGTAACAATTGCAAATGGGAAATCATCAGAAAGACGCTGAGTGAACAAAAAATGAGTTGTTTGATAGTCATCCCACAATGAATCTATAACATTTTTCATAGTAAATTTTCGTCAATTAAGCCAAAAATAGTCTATCAGATAGCTTAAATATCTAAAAGGTTTGAGATCTAGATCACAAGAATAATATTTAAAAATCATTAACTATTATAATGTTATCAACATTAATCTTTTATGTACTTCATTGGTATATTAATTTTTTAACATTTAATTTGTTAACAAATACCTAAAACGAGTACAATACCCTCTACTCATTAATAAATCACTTTAGCGAAGTTGGCTACATACACCTCAAAAGCTCAGCAAATATTGTTGAGAGTGTGATGATTTATTGATGTAAAGTTTACAGTCGTACTAAATTTGTTCTACATTTGATAAAACATTCATACGATTAAATAAGTTTGCGATAGAAGGAACTATCTTTCTAAATGGCATTCATAGTAAGTAAGCTTAGTTACAACAAATTTACACCACTTTTTACATCATCATGCTTTAAGTGCAAACGCACATCATAGTGTCATGATAATAAATAGACGTAAGCAGACTCAGTAACCAGCATTAACCGTTACGTAATAGAGTTTATAGAGAGTGTTTAATTCAGGGTAGACATAGATAAACACCAAAGAAATATCGGAATATTAGTGCATTAGCCCAAGCGCTTTTGCAACCTATTAGCACAAAGTGGCTAGAATCGAATTTTATAAAATCAGGTAAATATCATGCAAAATCCGCACATTTTAATTGTTGAAGATGAAGCTGTAACTCGTAATACATTGCGCAGTATTTTTGAAGCTGAAGGTTACGTTGTTACCGAAGCCAATGACGGTGCAGAAATGCATAAAGCGATGCAAGACAATAAGATAAATCTTGTTGTTATGGATATTAATTTACCTGGTAAAAATGGCTTGTTATTAGCACGTGAATTACGTGAAATTAATAACATCGGCCTTATTTTCTTAACGGGTCGTGACAACGAAGTTGATAAAATTCTTGGACTTGAAATTGGTGCAGATGACTACATCACTAAACCATTCAATCCTCGTGAATTAACCATCCGTGCTCGCAACTTGTTAACCCGCGTAAATAACGCTGCAGCAGAAACCGAAGAAAAAGGTTCTGTTGAGTTTTATCGCTTTAATGGCTGGAGCTTAGAAATCAACAGCCGTTCTTTGGTTAACCCACAAGGTGAAGCTTACAAGTTACCACGCAGTGAATTCCGTGCAATGCTTCACTTTGTTGAAAATCCAGGTAAGATTTTAACCCGTGCTGACTTATTGTTAAAAATGACTGGCCGTGAATTAAAGCCACATGACCGCACTGTTGACGTGACAATCCGTCGTATCCGTAAGCATTTTGAAAGCTTACCTGATACGCCAGAAATCATCGCAACAATCCACGGTGAAGGCTATCGTTTTTGTGGTGACTTAGAAGCGTAATATTGTTAAGTTTACACAATAAAAAAACCAGGTTAATCACCTGGTTTTTTTATGTTTATTTTTTAGCAAATGAAATAATAGTCAGCGAAACGATTATTTCAACTGTTGATCTAAAAACGCTGCTAATGTTTTATATAAATGATTTCGGACTTTCTCGCCGCGCATAGAGTGCTTAGACCCAGGGTAATCCATCATTTGGAACAATTTACCTTCATCCTGTAATGCTTTATAGACTCGGGTACTATTTTCAAACAAGACGTTGTCATCTGCCATGCCGTGATACATCAATAAACCCGACTGATAGTTTTTCACATAAGGTAGAATACTACTGGCATCGTAACCGTGTTGGTTAGTTTCAGGGTTGCCCATATAACGCTCGGTATAATGAGTGTCATACAAACGCCAATCAGTTACTGGCGCACCCGATATCGCCGCTTTAAAATAACCTGGTGCCTTAAACTGACTCATTAACGCCATGTAACCACCGTAGCTGTGACCATAAATAGCCACATTGTCCCCATCAATAAAGGGTAAGCTACGCAGATAATCAACACCTACCTTTTGATCGTTCACTTCGGCATCACCCATGTTTTGATAAATCACATGTTCAAATTGAGTACCTCGGTGCGCCGAACCACGGTTATCTAATTGAAATACTGCATAACCTTGCTGCAGTAAATATTGAGTAAAATAATCGGCTTCGCTCCAACTGTTGACCACTAACTGAGCATGCGGTCCACCATATACGCGCACCACAACCGGATACTGTTTAGCGGCATCAAAAGGCACTGGTTTAAACAATCGATACTCGAGTGCTTGACCATCTTCAGCACTTAGTTGACCAAACTCAGGCATTTGCCATAATCCGGCATAATCATAAAGCGGATGATTTTTATCAATCTCATTTTGCTCAACCCAAGCGAGTTGTTTGCCGCTATCGTTGTGTAAACTAATTTGTGGTGGTTGCTGCAAGCTACTAAAGTAATCTAAATAAACGGGTTTTTTATCTGCAAAAACCGCCTCATGCATACCCGATGCTTGGCTAATTCGCTCAATTGAATCCATGCCTTTATTAAGATTAACGCGGTATAAGTGACGCTCAACCACACTGTCTTTACGACCAGAAAAATACACCCACCCAGTAGCTTCATCAACAAATTCAAGTGCATCTACAGCCCAATCACCTTGGGTTAATTGTTTAAGCTGCTTACCGTGCAAGTCAAATAAGTACAGATGATTAAAACCATCACGTTCAGACCCCCAAATAAAGGCAGCTTGTTGCTTTAGAAAGTGCAGATCATTGTTTAAGTTAATCCACGCTTTACTGCGCTCTTCAATCACGGTTTCAGCTTGTTTCGGTGTACTTATCGAAGCAATGCGAAGATCGAGCGTTTGTTGATCGCGACTTTGCCATTGAAATGACACATGTTGGCTATCTGGCAACCAATCGACACGAGGTAAATACATGTCTTTTTGTTTGCCTAAATCGATCCAGTTAATACTACGATCTTTTAAGGTCACGACGCCAAGTGCTATCTCAACATTGGCTTTACCTGCATAAGGATAACGCTGTTCAGTTAATTTAATCCCTTCGGCATATATTTCATTACGAGTGACTAACTCGACACCTGATTCATCAATGCGAGTAAAAGCAATCGCCGACTCGTCTGGCGCCCACCAATAACCAGTCATGCGATCCATTTCTTCCTGGGCGACAAACTCTGCCATGGCATTTTTTATCGGCCCTTTGCCGTCGGTGGTTAAAGCGATCACTTTTTGCGTCTGCAACGACAACACATATAAATTTTGATCGCGCACAAACGACACAAAGTGACCTTTTGGAGATAAACGAGCATCGGTAGCAAAGCCTTCTCCGGTAGCTAATTCAGCGACTTTATTATTGGCAACATGATATAAATACAACTTACCTGCGGCAGGAATTAAAATACTTGCACTGTCTTGCGACCAAAAATACTCCATGATCCCTTGACCATAAATACGTTGACGCTCACGGCGGGCTTTTTCCTCATCAGACAGTTCTCCCCCTTCTAATTGATCTGCATTAATCAAGATGCTGCGTTTGCCGCTAGCAATATCCATTTGCCACAAATCATAAAAATGCTGATTCTCTGCTCGGCTCGATAAATAGGTAACTCGCTTGCCGTCTGGGGATAGCGCTAATCCACGAGGGCTTGAACCCGCCAATGCGGGAGAGGCATGAATACGCTCAATAGTGAGTGGCGTAGTGTTACCTTGTATCGCCGTCAATTTTGCGGTGGTCGATGAGTTCATGATGCTGCCTTTAGCGGTTGCTGTTGCGGAAAAAACCGCGCTGGTAAAAAGGAATGGTACGGCAGACACTGCCGCTAAAGCATGATGCTTCCATGTTATTGTCATTATTATTAATCCTTGGGCAATTCAATCCGCCCACATTCTGCCTTAATTTACAGCAAAACCAAAACCCCAGATAACAATCGCTGAAATTAGCGTCATTGTGGGGTATGATTTGCATATAACTGATAAGAATGAATTACCTCGACCTTAACTTCGCAAAATCTCATAGGAAAAATCATGCAGACTTTGGCACAAACCCTTAGCGCACAAGCCGTAAATACGTCTTTAGCACAATTACTGTTAACCTTAGCTGACACTTCAAAAGCCATTAGTGTTGCTGTTCGTCACGGTGCATTAGCCGGTGTTTTAGGCGCGACAGAACAAGAAAATATTCAAGGCGAAACTCAGAAAAAACTCGATGTCATCACTAATGACATGCTTAAAGATGCGCTAAAAACCGACGGTCACGTTCGTGGTTTAGCCTCTGAAGAAGAAGATTATGTGGTTGAAGTGAGTGCTAATGGAGAATATTTGGTGTGTTTTGATCCACTCGATGGCTCATCAAATATTGATATAAACTCATTGGTCGGGACCATTTTCTCTGTATTACCCGCACCAGACGGAGCCTTAAACGAGCAAAGTTTTTTACAGGCTGGTCGCAAGCAAGTGGCAGCCGGTTATGTATTATATGGACCATCAACCATGATGGCACTAACGACGGGTAATGGTACGCAATTTTATACTTTAGCTCCCGACAGCCAAGAGTTTTTACTGACCGACGATAACGTTCAAATCACCCCAGACACTGCGGAGTTTGCCATTAATATGTCAAACCAACGTTTTTGGGAAGCCCCAATGCAAACCTATATAGCCGACTTATTACTCGGTTCAATTGGTCCACGCGAGCAATCATTTAACATGCGTTGGATTGCCGCCATGGTAGGTGATGTGCATCGCGTATTATGCCGTGGTGGTATTTTTACTTACCCAACAGACAATAAAAACCCTGAAAAACCTTTTAAGTTACGCTTAATGTACGAGGCGAACCCAATGGCATTGCTCGTTGAGCAAGCGGGCGGCAAAGCTTCAACCGGCTACGAAACCATATTGGATATTGAGCCAACAGCCATTCATCAGCGTGTAGCGGTGATCTTAGGTAGCGCCAACGAAGTCGATACTTGCTTAAGCTACCACGGTATTGATTACAGTGAAGAGCCATCAATCGACTAAATTGAGCCATTAAAAAACCGCCTTTGGGCGGTTTTTTAGTCTGGGCGCTAAGTAAACAAAGTCCATCAGCATCAATCTTCTGAGTCTGAGTATTAGATACTTACCATCGATAAAACCTTAAGTTCACCCCCTAAGTACGGAGAGAAAGAAGCATTTCTTTACAATAACTTAAATAACCTCTAAGTTAATTTATTCAATATTGATAATGGACTATAGCGATGCAGCAAGTCAGCTCATCGAATAAAAAGACATATATTGCAGCTATTGTAGTATTACTGCTTATCAGCCTAGGATGTTATGTCTATCTCACGTTAACTAAACCAGCATATTTACAAAATGGTACGGTTTTAGTGCTCCCGGTAAACCTCACATCAGACAAGATTGAACCACAATGGAATCGCTATGCTGCGATGGATATGCTTATCCATCAACTCAATCTAGGGGTTAATTACCCCTTGCTGCAAACTGAGGATATTATCAATATCATCTCGCTTATCTCTAGAAAGCACTCAGATAAAGCGGCCGATATTCAGCAAATTATGGCGATTTCTGGCGCAGTCTTGGTGATTGAATCAAGTATTAAAGGCACTAATAATCAATACCAATTAGCCTTTACATTACACCAACAACACAGTAGTGAAAGTGATGTCGTTAATGTAGCGAGCATAGAGCAAGCATTGCTCACTGCAGCCGAGTTTATTAATCAACAGGTCCATCCACAGCACAGTAAAATCACAGAGCAATTCGATTCACGTTTTAGCCCGCCACAACTAATTCACGCAATAGCTCTGATGCAAGGTGGTGATAGCGTCGCAGCAGAGGAGCAATTATCTGCGCTGATAGATACTGCGCCCGATAACTTAGTCGCTCAGCGCCTACTTGCCATGATTCAATTACAGCGACATCAATATCAACGACTGAATAGCACATTGACTGCCGCAATCATTGAAGCTTCTCGCCAAAAAGATGAACGAGAGCTGGCCAGGTTCAGATTACTCTTAGCCCAAAGTTACACTGAAACCAATAAGATAGAACACGCACTAAGCGTGCTTAGTATCGCCAAAACTAATGCTGCAAAAGTGCAAGACTGGCTAACGCTGGGTTATATATCACAGCTTGCTGGTGTGATAAATCAGCGCATCGGCCGTAATGCAGATGCCAGAGAGCAATTTAAAAAAGCCATTGAATATCATAAAATGATGGGCTACCCCGTAGGGCAAACACAAGCACTCAACGATTTAGCGGAATTAGAAATGGTTGAACATAACTACCCGCAAGCTTATCGATATATTAATCGCTCTTATGAACTGGTTGCGCATCGCCGTTTAGATGATTTAGAAACATCTACATTAAAGATTATGTCTAAAATTGAAAATAAAATGCAGCATAGATAAGGTCTTATAGTATCGCTAACCATTCTAGCCATAGGTTTGAATAGAAAATCCCAACGATACAATCCTCAGCACATCGTTTGCGTAAAAACATTAAACATAAAAATGGCCTGCTTGTGCAGGCCATGTTTATCAACAACTAAATCACCATGATGCTCACTCGATTATGGCTATGCTTCTTCAGCAGCTTTTGCCGCCTCAAGCTGATGTACTTGCTCAGTTTGATCGACAATAGTTAATACCGCAGTATCACCCACCACGTTACATGATGTCAGCACCATATCAATAATACGATCCAATGCAGCCACAATAACAAATGCCTCTGTTGGTAAACCTAATTGATAAATCAACACCCCAATCATCACCATGCCGCCGCCAGGAACGCCACCCGCACCTACTGACAATAAAAACACGCTAAACAGTAACGACGGGATTTGCTCATTGCTGATAGGCATCCCAAAGGCATTAGCAACGAAGAAAATCGCAATAGTGATATAAATCGATACCCCACCCATATTCATAGTTGCACCAAGCGGTACACCAAAACCAGCAACTGCTTTACTCACCCCTAACTTGTCTGTCAGTGTGCGCATAGTAACTGGAATAGTCGCATTTGAACTGGCTGTTGATAGCGAAAATAAAATTTGCTCTTGGGTTTTCTCGCGAAAGGTTTTCGCTGAAATTGGGGTAAATAAACTGACAGAATATGGATATACGATAAAAATCCATATCAACAACAATGCCAAAATAAGCACTAAATACTCGACAACACTGACAAAAATTTCAGGCTCTAAGGTTGCACCTAATTTAAACATCAGGGCAAATACACCGTACGGCGCTAAACTCATAACCACTGAAATTAAACGCATCATGATTTTATTGGCAGTTTGAAATCCTTTCACCGCACCTTCAACAGATGCGCCCATTGACTTGATCACGCCGCCCATTAATAGCGCCATAAATATCACTTGCAGCATATTGCCAGAGGTAAAAGCTGAAAAAGGATTATTTGGCACAATACTCACAATTAACGACATTAAATCTGGCAGTTCAGTCGCAGTAATATCCAGCGAGCCATTGCTCGACATATCCACGCCTTTGCCAGGCTCAAATATCATAGCAACGGTAAAGGCAGCTAAAATAGCAATCACGGTATTAATAATATAAAAACCAAAGGTTTTACCGCCTAAACGACCAAAACTTTTTAAATCTTGTAATTCACACACACCACAAACAATACTCACAAACACCAGTGGCACGACTAGCATCATGATCATATTAACAAACATGGTGCCAACACCACTTGCCAGAGTCACTAATGTGCCACCAAAAAAAGCATTATCGGCTAATAAAAACTGCACAATACTGCCCAGCACAACCCCGAGAAATAGACCAATAAAGATCCGTGCAGAAAGTGATTTTGTCATATTTTTTCCCATTCGAAATGCAACATTAGTTGCTAATTATTATTAATATACCCAATCCTAGGCATTTTTTTTATTCGAGCGCAGTGATACTGAGACATAGACAAAGATAATTCAATCATCATCTGAACAAAGCTGACCACTTTTTACAGACTTCATATCGAAATAATTATAAATGCCATAATAAACATACGATTAGCCAATCAAAACATTAGTAAGTAAGGACATATTTATCGCAGAAAACCATTTATCATAACTTCAACACTGATTTATGCTGGCTCAAATGCCATAAATGGACAGTGCTTATAACCTCTAAAAGCACAATAACGACAAGATGAGCTTTTTTGCCAGCATATGTTGTTGCTTAATACTGACATGATAGCGTGCCACCCAAGCCACTAATTGATCCCAATCTACTGCTAAGCCTTTGCTGCCATCAATGACATCAGAGGTCGATGAACTCGGCATAAGTCGATTGACTAAAGGCGATGGCTGTGACCCAAGGTATTCACCAGGGTTATTTTTAGCCGCGATAGTTTCATTGATATAAGCTAACTGACGCTGCTGCTTATAAAAATCTGTCGCTGAATTGATTTGCGGCAATGCCAGTAATGTTGCGGGTGCACTGAGGGCTAATTGAGGAACGACGAGGTGTTGGCAATGATCTAGGCTATGGGCAATCATTAACCCGGCGGGATCTAAATCGGTAAACGCAATCACTTGCACCTTGGCAGGATCAATCAAACCTAAGAAATGTTTGCGTCCAGCGGGGGAATAATGATGACTGCCGCGATACACCACCATGCACCGTTCCATAAGCTTAGTCATAGATTGATCAAACTGATACTGGAAAACGTTATCAAAACTGTCTAAGTTTTCCACCACCATAATGCAGTTAATGGCGAGCTGTTCGCAAAGGTTAACGGCACGATCAACCTTAAGTCTTAGTGCGCAATCATGCTCGGCCAATAGGCCTTGGCATAACGGTGGGGCTAACTTTAGCAGCAGATAGTCGGCTTCTGGCGCAATATTGGCGTATTTCTCATTCGCGCTTTGCTGCGACATTTGTTGCCGTGTCACATCAAAGTCTAGCGCTAGAATATCTAGGCCGGTATCGATTTGTGCCATTTGTCGCAGTAACTGATGATCGTTAACGCTTAAGTACAATTGCTTTTGGGCGCCGTCGGTTTCACCTATTTGCCATAGACGATAAACATGTTGCCAACCGGCATTAAATGGCACTCGCGGCAATCGTTGTTTTGCTGCGCGAGCCAACATTTGCAAGTGATGTTTACTGATACTCGCCATCTAGACTCTTCATCTTTTATATTGATCGTTTCAGTTTATTACACGTTAACAATATTGATCGCCGACAAGCTTAATGGCCAACGAAATGACGGCAAGGTTACGCTAACCAAAGTTCAACATCGTGAATGACAAAGTTGCCACTATATACCGGGTCAGGCTTTCCTATAGGTTCAAGCTCAAAGTAATTCTTATGCTCATCAGCTAAGCCTTCATAGCCACCAATCACCTGATATAGCCAACTTTCTGCATCCCACTGCAATTGTTTCTCTGTAAGGTAACTGAGCGCCGATTGACGCAGACCTGAATCAATCACTTCACAGAAATACTCATCGACAGCAATTTTCAGTGGGTTTTCAGGGATATCAAAATCTTCACTGTCACCCATTTCAAAGGTCACGTTGTGTTCACGCAGCATGGCCGGTAATGAATCACGGCTGATGGCTTTCACTTGCGCGACCAAACTCATTAGCTCAAGTTCATGATGCGGATTAGCAACATCAACACTCGCGGGGGCTATCAAGGCTTCAGCGCAGTTGAACAATACAGGTACTGTTTTATGCACCACATGGTTTTCAGGTTGATAATCTGGATGCATGCTGGTGTGTAATAACCAGCCTTTTAGTAATCTGGTGCGTCCTTGTATTTGTCTAAACCGGCCCAATAACTCGTACAATCGCGCTTGCACAATGCTTAATTCCTGAGTGCATTGACTCAAGGTTTCTTGCAAGCTCGTCATTAATAAGCGGCGCAGTTCGCGGATATCACCAGCAATTTCACCTAGCTCGCTAAATTGGAACATGTCTAAACCGTTGAGCAGTTCTGATACTTGGCTTTGAGCTAATTCGTTTTCGCGAATTTTCGCACTTATGGTGCCTACATAGCCAAATTCATTATTAATGCGGCTCCACAACACCCGGATTGAATAACGTAAACTGTCGGTAAAACTGTACACATGCTCATTTAAATCAGCTAAATAAGCTTCCGCTGCGCTAAAATCAACATCGCGGCGCGCTTCTTTATAGTGATCGGCTAAGGTTTTTATCGTCGCGAGCGCCGAACCGACGTTAGCATCAATTTGTCTGTTGCGCTCATCGCTTAAGGCCTCTTCCAATAATGCCCGCACTGAACGCTTTAAGCGCAGTTCTTGATCAGGCTCAGGGCGCCATAAAATGCCACTTTTTCTTAATTTTTCAATAACGCCACTATCATGGGCAGTATCGCTAATCGACCCCGCTAAATAGGCATCCATAATGACGTCGGCATGCCGCCCAAGTTGTTTGAGCAGCTTTACCCCAGCTTGGTGTAAGTTGCTGCTCATATAAGATCCCTTTGGGTCGCGGTTTCGGCTTGAGCCTCAAGACTTAGGCCTTCGGTTTCATCAATAAAACGGATCACTTCGTACAAATAATCGAGTTTACCCGTGGCGATATAAATCTGTTTTTCACTATTGGGTTTGGTTAAATAACCCAGCTCCACTAACCGCTTAAACACCAACTTAATTTGGCCATCAACGTTAGTACTGCTTGAACCAAATAATCGATAATGGCTCAGCTTAGTCAGCTGTTCTCTGAAGGCTGGCGTGTCTTCAATCCGTGCTTGTAAGTCGGTTAAGCGAATAGGGGCACCTTCGCTTAAAGGCGCATCTTGACCACTGGCTTCTTGCACCAGAACTAACCATTCCACCAGTGGGATAAGCGCGGCGCAAATATCTTTAAACTGCGACGAAATCACTTTACGTTCCACTTCGCCCAGCTGCAAATAGCCGCAAAAAAACACTTCACCTTCACCAGCGCTGGCAACGGTACGATTAATTTGATTCAGATAGGTTTCAACTCGGTCACGAGTACTATTATTCTTTAGGGCGCGCCAGCCGTCTTCGTTAGTCACACGGCAAACAAATTCACCGCGCAGCAGTTGCTCAATTAACGCACCAGTACCTACTAAGGTTGTTTCAGTCGAATCTGACATTAGATGTGCTCCTTAGCAGTTTCAGTCATGCTGGTGTCGGTATGGGTCATTTCAGCATTACGTTGTGATAAACGTGCCGCTAATGGGTTGGCTTTTGGCTTCACCACTTGCAATTTTTTAGTTTGTTTATTAATGATATAACGGTTAGCAAATAGATTTAACACTTCAGATTCTGGGTTCGGAAATGCGCCTAATACACTAATATTATTGTTTTCACAGGCATCGAAAATTTTCTTCACGTTGGTGTGATGCAAAGTGCCTAACTCATCGATGGGCCAATGAATGGTCACATTGGCTTTGCCACGTAATAAACGAGTAAATGCTAATAAGAATTTACATAAAATTAGGTAGGCCATACCATGACTAGACGATTCGTTTAATTGGCGATCGGTACGAATAATTAAGTCGCTGTTACCTTCTTTTAGTCGCAGCTCAATTTCGAGCAGTTTGGCTATGCCGCCAGTTAATGCTGCGCGGCCAATAATGTCTAAAGCGCGGCGCATTGAGTTAGTGTAGTGTTCGTCTGGTAGCTGACTAAAACCATCTGCTTTCCACGCTTTAAAGGCTTTAACAAACACTTCAAGTTCGGGCCAAAATTCAAGTTCACTAATACGCGAGCGAATACGGACCGCAGACTCTGATACGCCATCAAGAAATAACTCCTCGCCCACTTCACGGGTAATGCGCGCGCTTTGGCTGGCAATACGGCGATCGATATCAGTTAATACATCATAAAACGCGGTTAAATCGATACCAAAAATTCGTCCTTGCTCACGAATCGCCATTAACGATTGCGGCACCATCACATTCAGTAGTTGTTCAAGCTGTGGCACCAACTTACGGTAGTCAAGTAAACGAATGCCTTTATCGTTGACAAAGCTCGACTCATCGCGGGCTCGTTCCCAAAACTCGGCTAAACTTGAACCTGATTTACTGGCAATAACCGAATCAAAGTGCTCAACATATTGCTTCACTGAACCCATTAAATAGTCGCGTTTTAGCAATAAATCTTCGCCTTGACGCAAACGTTCACCAATACCACCGGTCGCTTCATCATTGTTGCCGGGCAGTTTAAGCTCTGCGAGTTTGCGCATCACTGCACGCAGTTTAGTGAGGTTTTCAGAGGCCTCAACTTGGGCAGCATCACAAGCTTTACGGTCGGTTTCTAGGCTGTCACGACGTTGCTTAATTTCTGTGGTTTTCGCTTTTAATTGCTGCTCTAATTCCAGCGTAGCACGCTTAACATCGGCTAATTGAGTTTGCAATTTTGGCTTACGCACCAACCAAGTATGCTGATACCAATCATCAAAACGCAGCACATCACTGCGACGTTGTTCGGCATGACTAATTTTGGCTTCAAGATCGCGTATTTGCTTTTTAAGCGCCAAAATCGTGCCTTCATCAACTCCACGTGACTTAAGCTCGTTTTTGTACCAGGTTTCACCGGCCTTTTGTTCGGTTTTAGCATTAGCGCGGCGTTGTTCAATATTGGCTTTAATTTGCCCCAATTGATTATCAATGGCGCCGACCACTTCTTGCCAATAAGCATTTTTTTCCATACGCGCTTCCAGCGCCTGCTCTTTTTGCTCTGTTAACCAACCAAGATGCTGATTATGAAGTTGCTTAAGCTCATGCTCAAGCTGCACTAATCTTTTGCTCGAATCTGCTTTGCGATCGGTTACTGCTTGATTAATTTTTTGTTGTTCGTTACGTTTTTCATCAAATAAACGGCGCAAGTCTTCACGACTATTTTTATAGGCTGTGCGAGCAAAGGTCAGCTCACGGGTAATACTATCGAGCGCTGCATTCATGGCAACCAGCTGATCTTCCGCTTCTGCATGCATTTCTTGAGCGCTTTGCAATGCGTCTTCTGCTTTGGCTAAGCGAATACGCAAATCTTGCTCTGTTGCGGCATACTCGGGAACATCAATCGCTTTGAGGTCGAGATTCACCCCGAAGAGAGCTTCACTGCTGTCTTGGGTTAGGCTTGGGTGTAAGTCACTGCGATGCAACAACTCTGGAGCGATAACCTTACCAAAGGTGTGCTCCCAACCGTGGGCTTCTTTTCGCAAAAATTCCAATAGTGTATGCGACTGCGGGAACAGCATATGGTGCAGTTCTTCTTTGGCATTTTCTCTGTCGCTGACACGAATAGTGGCAATGCGCAGCGCTTCATTCGCTTGATCGCGTTTGGCCCGTTGTTTACGTTCTTCAGTGGTTAAGCGATCGACCTTTTGATTGCAGGTTTCTTGCTCTTCGTCGGCCAAACTAATACGCTCATCAAAAATGGCTAGGCGCATTTTTTCATCTTCGGTATAAGTCACACCATCCACTTGATGTTTGAGCTCGGCAGCAGTTAATTTGAGTTGATATTCTTGTTCGCTGAATGTTGCTTTACCCACATCGGTTTGTTCACGCCATTGCAGTTCTAACTTAGCAAGGTCGTCATTGGCGAGTTCGCGCTGCTTATCGCGGGCTTCACGTTGAGCGTCTTGTTCAAGATGTAAGACTTCAAGTTCACGATGTAATTGCTCAGCAATTTTACTGCGACGCGCATTAAAAGCCGCTTCGATGTCTTGGTGTTTTTCGGTTTGTAATTTATGACGTTCGTTAAGATTTTCAACATCACTGCGCCAATTCGGCAAATTATCAAGGTCTGCTTTGGCTTGTTCAATATCGGCATCTAAAAAAGCGGCGTGCTGATCTTCAATGGCATTGAGTTCATCTTCAAACTTACCTGAATCGCCTTTTGCTGCTGATAATTCTTGGTTTAGCTCATCACGAACATCTTTCCACTCTTCATCTAACAAGCGCAATTTGAGGTTTAACTCTTTGCCATGAGTTTGATTACGGTCTTGGCGCTCAGACTCTAAGGTTTCATCTGCGCGATAACCGCGCGATAAACTGGCTAAGCGTAACTCGGCACTTAATAACTGATTAAATTCTTGTTCGAGCTTGTCATATTCTGGGCGGATTTGCTCAAAACCCTGCACCAGCTGGCTTTCACGGATCCAGGTTTCTACTCGTTGCGGATTGAGTCTAGAAGTCGGCGGGTTAACACCATCTTCCTCTAAAATGGCTGCGATCATTGATTTAACCGTTTCCATTTTGCCCTCTTTCGAGTGCACTGCTTTGGCGAGTTTTTCGATATGACGCAAGTTATGGTCGCCGTCACACAAGGAGAACTGACGCGCATAAGTGCGCAACTCATTGCGGTTACTACCGGTGTTCAGCAAGCTGCGATCGTTTTGAATGATCGCGCGAAACTCGCGGGTATTTAACAAGTTAGTATGAGCAACTCCATCACGTTTTACTTCACGGCCAAGCTCTGCCATTGAATGACAAATAATGGTGTCGCCATTTCGTGACTTAATGTAATGCTCTAACTCAAAACCGCGGGCTATAAAGCGGTAGTTAACCCCTTTACCGTCACCTGCTGAGGCTAAAACAGCTTGATAAAGTAAGCCATCATCTTTTTGATATTCATAGATAATGTAGCTTGAATCATGGGGTAAATACCAACGTTCAAAACTGTCACGTGTTGAAGGCACCACTCGGCTTGGATATTCGCCATAAAATACCGGCACCAGACGTTGTAAGGTTGTTTTACCCGAGGCATTGGTACCGCAAATATTAGTGTGACCACTTAATAACAGTTCGACCACACCCGGTAGGTGGGTATTAATTAACACGATTCTAATCAAGCTTGGCATGATAATCCTTTTCCAAACAGCTCACATTACAGTGACTAAAAAGCAAAATACGGATGAAAAAATAACGTCTGTTTTTACAATGTCAATAAAGTAAAACAAACGCGGCCTAGAGGCAATTTTCACCCACAAAAATTGGCTTTATAATACGCTAAATAATTCAAAAATGGCGGCTAACAATGCAGCAAACAAGCAGAAACGGTTTATGTCGCATAAATGAGCTCAAGTTTAGGAAGTAAATAAGATCTTTTTTTCGCTGCAATAAAGCAAAAAACGCAGAGATTTCTCTCTGCGTTTTTTGTTATGCGGTACTAAAATTTAGCTGAGCATTTTATATTAAGATTAACGTTACAATTTAAATTGTGAGGTCGCATGGCTAAGCTCATTAGCAAACCCATCTAATCCTTCTGAAATCCCCTGCACTTGTGCAAGAATACCCAGTGTTTGATCAAATGAAGCATTCATTTCAACTACGTTATTGGCAACATGTGCAGCAACTAAAGACTGCTGTTCTGTGGCTGCTGCTATATGGGTATTCATACTGTTAATACTGACAATTTTAGATTGAATTGAACTTAATGCTGCACCGGTATCTTTGGCATAACGCTCGTTTTCTGATGACTTAGCAATGGCCACATCCATGGTGCTAACCGATGATTCAGCCGCTACTTTAAGCTTTTCTAATACGCCACGGATCTCTTTAGTCGCGTCGGCAGTTTTAGACGCCAGTGCACGAACTTCATCAGCAACCACGGCAAAGCCTCGTCCATGTTCTCCCGCTCTGGCGGCTTCAATGGCAGCGTTTAACGCGAGCAAGTTGGTCTGTTCTGCAATAGAGGTAATCACGTTCAAAATAGAGCCAACACTTTCGGTATCTTTGGCTAACTCATTGATAGAATTTGATGCGAGTTCAATACCTGAATTAAGTTCTTGTGAAATTCTCACCGTGCGCTGCACTACTGCTAAACCTTCCGTTGCCTCACGTTCAGCAACTTGTGCAGCTTCAGCCGCTTGTTGGGCACTGTGTGAAATATCATTGACTGAATGACGCATTTCTTCCATCGACATATGCACAGTTTTAGCATCGTGACTTTGTTGCTTAGTCGCTTTAGTTGCAACCGCCATGCGCTCTTTTAGCGATGATGCGCTGTCTAGCAATGGTTTAGTCACACTCACAACGCTTTGAATTGACTCAGCAAGTAAGCGTAAAAATCGATTAAAGTTGCTTGATACCTGCCCTAATTCATCAGTCCCGACAACCGTCAGTTGGTGACGTAAATTGCCTTTACCGTCAGCTAATTCACCTAATGAGTTAGCCACATCACCCGCAGCGCCGCTAATGGCACGCGCAATTGAAATAGTTGAAAGAGCCATAAAGACCAATAATGCGACCCCTATGCCCAATGACAGGTATAAACTCTGTTCAGAGCGGTCACCCGCTTCTTTAATAGTAGAGCTAAACTCTGCCACTTTATCGGCCTTATAAGCCGTGATCCCATTCGTTAAGCTTTCGAATATTTTGGCTTTTTTCTGACTAATTTGCCCTACATCAGCCATATCAATAGTACCGTCTAGCATTCCCCTTGCCAGTGACAGTGTCATGGTATTGTATTCGTCTAGGCTGTTAGATAATTGCGATAACAACGCACTTTCGGGCTGATCAATAGTTGATAGATTGGTTAAGTTATCTTTGAGTGAAGAAAAGGTTTTCATGGCGTTCCCGAGCAAATCTTCATCGGCAAAGGATACTGATTGGGTATACAACTCATCTAATCGTTGGACAAATATGACATTTTGATTTGCAAGCTCAACACGCTGTGCAACTTTGGTCTCCATGAAAGATAATGTGTCACGGTTTTTATTAATCGCAACTGTGCTGATGCCAAGGTTAACGGCAAAAATAATCACTGATAAGACAAAAATCAGTCCCACCTTTTTAAAGATTGACATGTTACTAAACCAATTCATATTTCGCCCCTAAGCGATAATCAAATGAAGATAAAGCAAACGTAAAACTTCTTAATGCAGCGACCAAAATTTTGTTTTTAAGGCAATTGATGCCTGTGCTCGCTCCTTGAGTTTGTATGTGCTGTAAAAATACCGCTTAACGCTATTCTTTAGTCAATTAACTATATGTTTTATTGTTATAAGCATCTTTGATAATAAGAGCATAATTTTATTTAATCTTAACCAAGTATAAATTTTTGTTGCTGTAAATCACGAAGTTTTCAATGTATATCGGTGTAAATCAATATCGGCCTAACATCAATATACTTGAAATTTTTCTAATGTATCAACTTGTTTGTGCTTATTTATAGACGGTAAATCCACTCACTTAAAGACTATAAATCAATATAACAACAAAAAACCCGCAAAAGCGGGCTGTTTTGGTTCATTGAGGCGATTACAGCACCTCATTAAATGGCTATTGCAACATTTTATGCAGCTTGAACATCTGCTTCTTCTGAATGTCTTATTAAATAATCAAATGCTCCCAATGATGCGGTTGCGCCGCTACCCATGGCAATGATGATTTGTTTAAAGGGGATATTAGTGACATCACCCGCAGCAAAGACACCAGGAATTGATGTTTGACCACGCTCATCGACAATAATTTCACCGCGAGGAGTCATATCAACCACACCTTTTAACCACTCGGTATTAGGCACTAAACCAATTTGTACAAAGATACCGGCTAAGGTTACGGTATGACTTTCACCACTGGCGCGATCGGTGTAAACCAAACTGGTTACACGAGTACCATCACCTTTAACTTCCGTGGTCATGGCTTGGGTAATTATCGTAATATTGCCCATTGATTTAGCCTTACGCTGTAGCACTTCATCGGCACGTAATTTACTGTCAAACTCAAGTACAGTGACGTGTTCGACAATGTTTGCTAGATCAATAGCCGCTTCAATACCTGAGTTACCGCCGCCAATAACCGCAACTCGCTTACCTTTAAATAACGGACCGTCACAGTGTGGGCAATACGCTACGCCTTTGTTACGATACTCTTGTTCACCAGGGACGTTCATTTCTCTCCAACGTGCACCGGTTGCTAAGATAATCGTTTTACTGCTTAAGGTGGCGCCACTTTCAAGCGTCACATCAAGCAGACCGTTTTTAGCTAAACTCAACGCACGTTGGTTTTGCATAATATCGACGTCATAATCTTTAACGTGAGCCTCAAGGTTCGCCACCAGTTTTGGACCTTCGGTTTTAGACACTGAAATAAAGTTTTCAATTCCGACCGTCTCGGCCACTTGGCCACCAAACTTTTCAGCAACTATGCCGGTATTTAACCCTTTACGAGCTGAATAAATGGCCGCTGCGGCGCCTGCTGGACCACCACCCACGACTAATATATCAAAAACCGACTTTTTATTAAGCTGCTCGGCTTGTCTGCTTGCGGCATTTTTATCTAACTTATTCAGTACTTCAACAACGCTAATAGCGCCCACAGAGAAGGCTTCGCCGTTCAAAAATACTGATGGCACTGACATGATATTGCGATCGCTCACTTCCTGTTGGAATAACGCACCGTCAATCATCACGTTAGTAATGTTTGGGTTAATTGCTGCCATCATATTAAGTGCTTGGATCACTTCAGGACAAGTTTGGCAACTTAACGAAATATAGGTTTCAAAATGGAATTCACCTGGTAGCTGACGGATTTGCTCAATGATATCCGCATCCAACTTAATCGGATGGCCGCCGCTGTGTAATAGTGCTAGCACCAGTGAGGTAAATTCATGGCCCATTGGCAAACCTGCAAAGGTGATATTAGTTGCAGCTTGCGGGTTAATCACACTCATACTTGGTGTACGTTGACCTTGCTGATAAGTCACTGAGACTAGATCTGATGAGTCAACAATGTCCTGGGCTAGGCTGGTGAGTTCTTTGCCTTTGTTTGAGTCATCTGCAGATACGACAAGTTCAACTGGGCGCTTGAGGTTTTGCAGATAGGTTTTCAGTTGATTTTTTACATTCGCATCTAACATAACAACTCCTAAAAATGGGAAATAATCGATGAATTTACAAGATGCTAGTCAGTGCCGGGGGAACACCGACTAGCTGGAGATGATATTCCTAACCTAAGGGTTATCTTAGTGGTTAGATTTTACCGACTAGGTCAATTGAAGGAGCTAATGTTTCTTCACCTGGCTGCCATTTTGCAGGACATACTTCGCCATCGTGAGTTGCAACATATTGTGCAGCTTGAATTTTACGAACTAGTTCAGAAGCGCTACGGCCAATACCTAGGTCATGAATTTCAGCTACTTTAACTTGGCCTTCTGGGTTAATCACAAAAGTACCACGTAGTGCTAAACCGTCTTCTTCAATCATCACACCAAAGTTGCGAGTGATTGCGCCAGTTGGATCACCTATCATTGGGTAAGTAATTTTACCTATAGTGTCTGAACTTGAATGCCAAGCTTTGTGAGTGAAGTGAGTGTCAGTTGATACTGAGTAAACTTCAACGCCCATTGCCTGTAGCTTCTCATAATGATCAGCCATGTCGCCTAATTCAGTTGGGCATACGAAAGTGAAGTCAGCTGGGTAGAAAAACACTACTGCCCATTTACCTAATAAATCTTGTTCAGTAACGTCAACGAAAGCACCATTATGGAATGCAGTTGCTTTGAACGGTTTGATAGTGCTATTGATGATAGATTGTGTCATGTCATGCTCCATTTAGATTTACATTAAACCCGATACCAATATGGTTTCGGTGATGATAAACAAACTGTGCTCGTCATCTGATGTAGCTATAATAGCGATGGAGGCTAACTAAGTATAACGGATAAAAACTATCACCC
Organism: Shewanella vesiculosa; assembly: GCF_021560015.1. NCBI lineage: Bacteria > Pseudomonadati > Pseudomonadota > Gammaproteobacteria > Alteromonadales > Shewanellaceae > Shewanella > Shewanella vesiculosa. Next base: position 2,929,528 of record NZ_CP073588.1, read on the forward strand.
TAATCGGTTTTTCATATTGAACCATCTTTGAGAGACTATTTGTATGAAGGGTATAAATCATCAACACCGAGTACGCTTGAAAGCTGGTACTCGATTAATGATGTTTATTGGTGGATGTTATTCCCAAGGACCAAATCGTGTCAGCACGCGGCTAACATTAATATCGAGCTTTTGTGAAAGGGCTTGTAAATCTTGCTTATTATTTGCGGCAGAAAAACAATTGGCTTTATTGGTGGCAAATACCACCCAATTCCCGCCACCGGTTAAACAAGCAAAGACTTGATTAAAATGCTCATGAAGCGTGTCACGTAACTGTAAGTCTCGACTGTGTTCTTTCCAACAATTTAATACTAAAAAGCCATCCGTTTTAAGCAGCTGTTTTGTTTGCTGAATAAATTGGTTAGACAACTGTTGTTTATCTACACCTTTGTCGCTGTAGATATCAGCAAAAATAACATCGACTTTTTTATGCTCTGCTTGGGCTAAAAATACATAGGCATCTTGGTGCACTATGGTCAGTTTTTTACCTAAAGGTAATTGAAAAAAGCGTTTAGCCACTTCAATAACTTGTTGGCGCAATTCAACTGCAGTAATTTTAATCGCTGCATCAAAATGCCTAAGGGAATGCACGAGTGCACCGCCACCTAAGCCTAAAATAATCACACTTTTGGGTTGGCTGAATAACAGCACTGCTAACATGGCCTGAACATAAGTATGTTGCGGTACATGAGGTTGACTCTTATCCATCTTACTTTGCTCATCATTATCACCAAATGATAAGACCCGATAGTCGCCATCGTCGAGCACACAAAAATCACCAAACCGATCACCGTCGACGTGCAATACTTTATAATCAGACATACTTCACTCTGTGAGGAGTCTCGCCAATACGTGACAGCAAGATTTTTCTACTTTAAAACCTTATTATACCCCAGAATACAGTATAAAGTTGGCGGCAAGTGATACAGATAACTCGCAGAATTAAATTAATACGACCAGATAGGAAATCGACATGTTTAACCATTTATTGATGATAATTTTGTATTTGGCGGTGTTCTTTCTAGCCCAGCGACAGGTCAAAAAATGGATCCGTCAGCAAGCACAAAAGAAACAAGTCAGCGAAGTTCGTAGCCGTTTGATTACTCGTTTAATTTCTTATTTGTTGTTTTTTGTGACGATATCCGTCATGGCGGTGTCATTAGGTTTAGGTTATCAAGAGGTGTCGCTATTTGTGTCTTCAGCCTTTGCGGTATTAGGCGTGGCCCTATTTGCTCAATGGTCGATATTGAGCAACATCACTGCTGGTGTATTGATCTTTTTTGCATTTCCTTATCGTATTGGCGATCGCATAAAAATTGTCGATAAAGAAGAAGACATGAGTGGCATTATTGTCGAAATCAGTTTGTTTCACGTATTGATCAAACGGGATATCGGCGATGTGATGACTTACCCTAACAGCTTGATGCTCCAAAAAGCGGTGATTAAGTTACCCGAACCACGCCACCCTAGTTCACTTGCAACAAGCAACAAAACCAAGGCGAAGATTAATGCAAGTAGAGCAAAATGGCTTAAGTAATCTTTTAGCGTATACCTAGTGGTGTGATTCATATCTGACTGATAGCAACTCATGCTCTGCTGTCTTAGCCATGTTGACAACAATTTCGGCTTAATAATGCCGTAATAAGTAGAGAATCGATACATAATCTTATTAACATTAACTGGGCTTATGTATCGAATAGAATAATGCCTGCTTTATTTAAGCCCATATTTATACTCAGACTTAAGCTCTGCGCAGACATATTGCGGTGCTAGTTTAATACTCGATGGAAAAACGCTACAGCTTGCAAGTACATCTGCAACGCTAAAGCTGCATCAAAACGCTCACCTTCATCGCGCATAAAAGCGTGTTGAGCATTGACTTCAAGCCAAGTAAAGTTTGCATTCACTTGTTCAAGCTTTTGATAAATAAGCTTACGACCTTCTTTAGTCACATGTGGATCTTGTTTACCAAAGACCATCACTAACTCGCCTTTTATGCTGCCAGCACGAGCCAATGAATCATTGCCCTCTTTACAAGGTAATGTATTGGAATGAATATCTGTAGGATACAAACAAAAAGCCCCGCTAATATCAGGATTAAGCGCTGCTCGATAGGCTAAATGACCACCAATACATACGCCCATAGCGCCAACTTTATCACTGCAAAATGACTGTGCACGCGCAAAATCGACAAGCGCCTTAGTGTCACTGTCATGTTGCTCCAACGGCTTAGCCCACTTGTCTGCATTACCTTTATCTTTACCTGCGTCGTCATACGCCAACACAGTTCCGATAGGGTTGAGCTCATGAAACACTTCGGGTACTAACACCACAAACCCATGCCCAGCCAAGATCGCAGCAGATCGAGCTATCGGAGCCGTTTGCTGGAATATTTCTGAGTAGAAAATGATAGTCGCAAATTGGCCTTTAGTATCCGGACGATAAAGCGTGGTACGCATTAAGCCCGTGGCCGTTTTAATATCGTGAATTTCAGTTGTTGTAATCATAATATTCCATTTATTTCACATTATACCCAACACAAGGCTCTACCCAACATAATGGCAATTGCCAGCGTATGTCCTATGCATTAGTAAGCTGATGTTTGTCGTGAGTTGGTATTAATGAGCTGCTCTTCCTGCTCACTATAACAAATTAAAACAGCTCATTATTACAAACTTGCCCTGTGATCAACTGAGTCACATTGGTTAATGTTGTTGAGGCGATCGAGTTCAGCGCTTCTTCAGTTAAGAAAGCTTGGTGACCGGTAAAAATAACATTGTGGCAAGCCGATAAGCGGCGGAAGATATCATCTTGAATAATTTCATTTGATTTATCTTCAAAAAACAGCCCTTTTTCATTTTCGTATACATCAAGTCCTAATGAACCAATTTTGCCATCTTTTAACGCTTCCATGGCATCCAATGCATCTAATAATCCACCGCGGCTGGTATTAATCACCATCACGCCTTGCTTCATTTGATTAAAGCTAACGTTGTTGAGTAAATGATGATTATCTTTGGTCAATGGACAATGCAAACTGATGATATCGCATTGAGGATAGAGGGTTTCTAATGAAACATATTCGACACCAAGATCAATAACAGCTTGGTTTGGATAAGGGTCAAATGCCAATACTTTACAGCCAAAACCTAATAAGATTTTAATGGTGGCTAGGCCAATTTTACCCGTACCTATCACGCCAACGGTTTTGCCAAACATATTAAAACCGACAAGCCCCGATAAAGCAAAGTTAGCGTCACGAGTGCGCTGATAAGCTTTGTGGATTTTACGATTTAACGTCAACATGAGTGCCACTGAATGCTCAGCAACAGATTCTGGTGAATACGCGGGCACATTGACCACTTTCATACCTAAACGCTCAGCAGCCACTAGGTCAACGTTATTAAAGCCAGCACAACGCATAGCAATAATTTTTGTGCCACCTTTGGCCAACTCAACTAATACTTCTTCACATAAGGAGTCATTGACGAAAGCACAAACAACCTCATAGCCTTCCGCTAGTTTGACGTTTTGCATGCAAAGTCGGTAATCAAAAAATTCAATATCAACCTTAAAAGTTTGGTTAATACTGGTGAAATGGCGAATGTCGTAAGGCTTGGCGCTAAAAAATCCAATTTTCATAGGTATCCAAATTTACTAATAGCGAATTGATGAGCAAATCATCAATATGATCAGCCCCTAGATATGAATTAATTGTATGTGAATTAACGGTTATTGTCGTCAATATCACACTGAATAACGATGAAGTTGTGATCTAGATTCTCTCTGGTGAAGAGCCTTTAAGGATAGTGACTGGCAATTCAGTGGATTTGGTCATACCGATAATAAATCTGTCCCATTCGCCACACTAATATTCCATGACCATAATCAATATTAGAGTCAAATACTAACCATATTGAAGGAAATAAAATTTGATCCACCAGCAATATAACCACATTGATAATAAAAAGAACTGCTGCGTATATCACTGTTTTTACATATTGAAATTGCTAATATTAGCGCAATGTTATTAAGCCCACGACACTATGAATCATAAAAAAAAACTACCAGTCTCAAACCGTCGTTTTTGGATCGAACGGATCAGTAAAACGTCATTAAGAGCACTGCATATTATCGGTATAGTGGGCAGTGGCGGCGGTATTATCTTTAATCTTGAATTATCTCTATGGCTTAATTATTGGATTATCGCGATTACATCTGGCGTACTGCTAATGAGTTGGGAAATCATTAGAGATTGGCGCTGGTTAATCCAACTCAAAGGAGTATTAACCTTATTTAAAATCATATTGTTAGGATTTTTTATTCAAATAAGCCAATGCCATTCTGAATTAATCATCTTTATTATTTTATTATCTGTTATTGTATCTCATGGACCCGCCGGATTGCGGCATTATTCGATAGTGCACCGGAAGGTGATTCAGAGTAAAAAAGAAATAAAAGGCTAATACCCAACTATAAATGACTTTAAGGACATGGGATGTTCCCTTACCCAGATCAATATCGCATAGCAATGCCGCCAATGACGACCGCTTTTATGGTGGCGTGGGCAATAGTGACTCACGCCATTTTTGCTGATGCTAGTCCATTTTCGCTTTATCCTCTGCTGGTGCTGTTTCCCGCAGTGATCGCCACACACCTGTATTTAATTTGGTTAGCAAAAGGCATGAGTCGACTTGATCAATGTTTTTATGCATTAGTGCATATCCCGCTCGCATTTGTCGTGTGGACGTTTACCATAATGCACGTTAACGGCAATGCATTCTCTTAAGTCGCCACTTCTCAGTACCATTCTATACTTGCACATCATAAGCCCTAACGGTATCTTTGCCGCGAATTGACTCACGAGAGCAACTATGGCTGATTTCATATACAACCCACCCACCAGCCCTTGGCTGGATATTTTGTATCAAGATAAAGATATTCTGGTCGCAAACAAACCCTCTGGACTGTTATCGGTACCGGGAAGAGAAGCCATTTATCATGACAGTATTTATGCGCGGGTTTTAGCTGAACACCCTCATGCCCAAATTGTACATCGCCTAGATATGGCAACCTCTGGGGTGATTGTCGTCGCACTTAGACGCAGTGCAGAGCGCGAATTAAAACGTCAATTTCGTGATAGAGAAACGGCCAAAACTTATTATGCTCGGGTTGCCGGCCACATGAAGCCTAGTATCACTCAGGTTGATTTACCACTCATTTGCGATTGGCCTAATAGACCCAAGCAAAAAGTCGACCACGCCATTGGCAAACCTTCGGTAACACTTGTCGAAGTTGTCAGTTACGGTGCTAAATCAACGTTAGTAAAACTCACCCCAATTACGGGACGTTCTCATCAACTGAGAGTTCATATGATGGCGTTAGGGCACCCGATCCTTGGCGATGGATTCTATGCCGATCCTTTAGCAAAAAGCTTATCACCTAGGTTACTGCTGCATGCGGCAGCATTATCGATAACTCATCCGTACTCACGACAAGCAATGCATTTTGAAGCAGCCGTCACTTTCATGACGCCAACCGATGAACAGTAAAAATTAAACATTATTAATAAATATGTGGATTGTAGTAGCTATTACGCAATGAAAGTCGTAGATTTATGGCCAATTAATGGTTTGTTAGGCTTAATATCGTGGATAGCTCATTTCATCGTGATGAATTAGATAATCATATTCTTACCGCACTGATGCAAGATGCCAGAACACCTTTTGCGGAACTGGCGAAACGTTTCAATGTCAGTGCAGGGACAATTCATGTTCGCGTTGAAAAAATGAAACAAGCTGGCATTATCACCGGCGCGCAAATTACCGTTAACCCCAAAGCACTGGGTTATGATGTTTGCTGCTTTATTGGCATCAATTTAAAGAGTGCTGGCGATTATCCAGCAGCGATTGCCAAGCTAAATGAATTAGAAGAAGTGGTAGAAGCATATTATACCACTGGTAATTACTCGGTATTTGTAAAGGTAATGTGCCAATCTATCGATGGATTACAGCATGTGCTGATTAACCGTATCCAATCAATTGATGAAATCCAGTCTACTGAAACACTTATTAGCCTTCAAAACCCTATTGTCCGATCGGTAAAGCCCTAAATCATTGAGGGCTTAATCTCTTTCCCCATCTGTATTACCTTCAGAATTGTCAAACGCTACAAGAGCATTCCGTAACCTAAATCACAAACCTACACATACTTATTAACAATTAATTGCCTTTTTTTTAAATCGGAGTGTTACTTTTGTTAATTCTTTGTGCTACAAATGCTGTTGATGCGCCATAGAGTGCAACACATAAGCAGAAATTAATATAAACACCATCACTTAATATACATCGTCTTAAACGATATCCCCTCCACATTGAGTGATGTATAAAACAAGGAAGAAGTTGTGAAGACAAAATTAGCTCTAGCCATTTCGGCTGCACTGATATCAAGTGCGACTTATGCAAATACACAATATAACTCTAACCAAACAGGCTTAGAACTGCTGTCTGCTAAAAACAACAACAAATCAGTTATAAAATCTAACAACGTTGTTGCTCCTCAACGTTATATTGTTGAATTAGAGTCGCCTGCCATTGCAAAATACCAAGGTGGCATTTCTACTTTAGCCTCTACAGCTATTAAAGATAAAAATAGCAAATTAGACGTTCAATCTGCTCCAGTGAAAAGTTACGCATCTCATTTGCAAGCAGAACAAGCTGCATTTACAAAAGCACTTTCAAAAGTGGCTTCAAATGCTAAAGTTGAGCGTCAGTTTAAGACACTATTTAACGGTGTGACCATTGTTGGCCAAGGGTTAACTGTTGAACAGATCATGGCTATTCCAGGGGTTATCTCTGTATACCCTGAAGCAATGTACCAAACAAATATGGATGCTTCACTTGGCATTATTAATAGTGAAGCTATGTGGAATGCTGTTGATGGTATGGAAAATGCTGGTAAAGGTATCCGTGTTGCAATTATTGACGGCGGTATTCGTCCTGAAAACCCAATGTTCTCAGGAGAAGGTTTTACCGCTCCAACTTCTATGATGCCAACCGATGACTATTGTTCAACGGTGGATAGCTCATTCTGTAATGATAAACTGATTGTTGCACGTTGGTCACAACCAACATTTGCGGTATGCCCAGATGAATACATGAGCCCATTAGGCTACGGTGGCCACGGTACTCACGTTGCTGGTACCGCTGTAGGTAACAAAGTAGATACCACTTTCCAAGGTGTTGACGTTACATTATCAGGTGTCGCTCCAGCCGCATATTTAATGGCTTATAAAGCGCTGTATTCTACAGAAGATTGTTCTGGTGGCAGCGGTTCTAACATTATGCTGATGGAAGCATTAGAGCATGCTGTTAATGATGGTGCAGACGTAATCAATAACTCATGGGGTGGTGGAGCCGGTGCAGATCCAGCAAGCAGCCCATATAAAACAATGTTTGAAGCTGCTGAAGCTGCAGGTGTTGTTGTTGTAAGTGCTGCTGGTAATGATGGTAACGCAGCTAAATCAGTTGGTTGTCCTGGTTGTATTGAATCTGGTATCACTGTAGCTAACAGTACTACTGGCCGTTATTTTGCTAACAGCTTCAATGTTGGTGGTGATGATTTATTAGCGGTTCCAGGATCTGATACCATCATTGAGATGGATATTACTGCTCCAGTTATTTCAGCTCTAAATATCGATGCAGAAAACACTGAAGGCTGTGATGCATTTGCCGCTGATTCGTTTAAAGATGGCATTGCATTGATTTCACGTGGTACTTGTAACTTTAGTGATAAAGTAACTAATGCTCAAAACGCTGGTGCTAAAGCGGTTGTGGTTTACAACAATCGTGCTGGTGCTCCAATATCTATGTCAGTTCCAGGCATTACATTCCCTTCTGCTATGATCTCACAAGATGATGCCATGGCAATTATTGATTCAATGGGTGACACTCCGATTCAAGGTACCATTGGTTCTGAAATTAAACGTATTGTCGCAAGCAACCTAGCAGATACAATTAATCAGTCTAGCTCTCGTGGCCCAAATGGTAATGAAAATATTCTTAAGCCTGATCTAGCAGCTCCAGGAACAGATATTTTATCAGCTTTCTCACCAGACGATGGTGGAGAAAACTTTAACATGATTACTGGTACCAGTATGGCCAGCCCACATGTTGCGGGTGCTGCTGCTTTATTAAGCCAATTACATCCAGATTGGTCATCAATTGACATTAAAACAGCATTAACGTCCACATCTACAATTGATGGTATTTTAGATTATGATGCATCAACTCCGGCAACTCCTTTTGATATGGGTGCTGGTCGCATGGATCTTGATGCTGCAGCAAAAGCAGTATTAACATTTGATAAGCCTTCAATTGCAGCAGACTCTTGTGTCGGTATCTGTACATTTACTCGTACGGTTTACAATAAAGGTGATGAAAAATCATCTTGGGCGCTTTCAGCAAGTTCTGATACTGCTGGCCTAATGATTTCCCCATCAACACTTGAACTTGAAGCGGGTGCATCTGCAACCTTTACCGTTACAGTTGACTCTACATTCAGTGAATATGGCGATTGGATCTTTGGTAATGTAATGATCACCAGCACTGAAGGTAAGCAAAACGCTCATCTTCCATTAGCGGTATTAGCTAAAGAGTCTAGTGATTCATCATTAATCTCTACTTATACAACTGATACTGATATTACTGTTGCAGATCCTTTCACTGTAAAATCTGTTGTTAACAATACCATGTTCGAAAATACCGTTACTGTGACAGCCTCAGCTCCTAAGGGCACTAAGCTTACATCGAAAGATGATGTATCTGTTGCTATGAACGGCGCATCGCAAAATGGTCTATCTGTTGATGAGAATACTGGTGTTATCACTTGGGTTGGTTCAATGGACTTGCCTGAAATGGTTACCACAAGTGGTGTAGGCTCATACCCAAGCGTTGCGGCCACAATGTACACACCAGCTTGTCTTGACGGTTGTGATGAAACATCATTTGTATTTAACGTCCCTGCATTTAAATACAATGGTCAAACTTATACTCAAATCACAATGTCTGATAACGGTATAGTTATTCCAGGTAATAGTTCAACTGCTGGTACTTATGCTAATAAAGAACTACCAGATAGCTCAAATCCTAATAATATCGTTGCTCCATTCTGGGCAGATTTTGATTTAAGCGATGGTACAGTTGGTGATACTGGCGGCGGATCTGTTTCTATTGACGTAGTAGGAAATGCTACGACTAGTTGGTTGGTTGTTGAATGGAAAGATGCCCAGCTTTGGAATGATAATTCTGGAGATAAATACAGCTTCAGCGTTTGGTTCCAAACTGGCGATACTGAAGAAGTCACGTTTAACTACTTCGACATTCCAGGAATGCCAGCTAACGTAACCATAGGTGCAGAAAACATCAGCGGTAGCATCGGAACAACTCATTACTATAATGGTGTAGGTTCTGCTGTAACAAATGACGACTATGTAGACGTCAAATCAACAACTGCGGGTAGTGTTGAAATCGGCTATAAAGCTATGGTCACTGAGTTTAGCTTCGGCCAAGCTGATGCGCCATCACTAGATGAAGACACTTCTATGGAAGGTAATGTATTAGATAATGATACTAAACCAGACCAAAAAGTGGCTCGTACTCAAGTAACGGGCGATGGCATGACAGCTAAAGCTCAACGCTTAATTGACGTATCTCCAGCAGGAAAACTAAGTACTGTTGCTCTTGTTGATAACGTGACTAATGGTGAGCTTACTTTGGCCGCTGACGGTTCATTTACTTATACACCAAAAGCAGACTTCACAGGTACAGACACATTCACTTATACATCTACTGATGAAGAAGGGAATCTGAGCACTCCTGCACAAGTTGTTATTACGGTGACTAACGTAAATGACGCTCCTACTGTTGCACCTTCAGGAATGAATAGTGCCGGTGGTTTCGTTGTAACAGCCAAGGCTAATGGTAAAGATATCGATGGTGATGCTTTAACGTATAATTGGGTCCAAACTGGTGGTAAGAGTGTTAACTTTACTAACGGTGGTCCAACAATTAACTTTACGGCTCCTATAGGTAATGACACCTTCACTTTCACTGTAACCGCATCTGACGGCGAACTGACAAGTGCGCCTGGTACTGCAACCATTAATGTCACCAAGGAAGAAGAGAAATCTTCTGGTGGTTCTATGGGTTGGTTAACCGCACTATTACTACCATTAGCTGCATTACGTCGTCGTAAGCACTAATTATTAGTTATCATTAATTTGGCATTGCCAAAATGATATAAAAAAACCAGCTGTATTATTCAGCTGGTTTTTTATTAGTTAAAGAAATTAATCAAATAATATTCTTCACCTTAGCTTGGCTAACATAAGCGACAAGTGAGATAACAACATTTACCTCATATCATATCAAACGGATGATTTTTACTTACAAGGTGTCATAATCCATCGATTACCAACCGATGCAAGTCAATGATAGCGAGCAAGGCTAAAAGTTATTAAATAAACGCTCACTATCCCTAACCCCGATCAACTATTCCTCTTCATCTGATTCATCAGCATGAGCTGAAGCCTCAAACATCTCAATATTGGCTAATTGTCCAAACCAGAAATCTGAACTGACCATCTTAAACTGACGTGATAAGCCTTCACTTGTAACAGATTCTAACTGCCATAATATGCCAGTTGCTTCTGGAAATTGTGTGCCGGTAATTTGATCTTCAAACAATCGATGTAATAACACATCGGGAGATAACCCTGATGCTAAAAGACGTACCATAGATGCATGTAGCGACTGATCAAATATGCTTAAATCGTCTGCATCTGTTGCGGTCACATTAACCGTAAACTCAACGCCGGTAGGCTCAGCAAAGACACCATTAAAAGCTTCTCTCAATAATGCATAAGCACTAAAAAAGCCTTCATGAAGCAAGCAATCAGAATATTCTTCCCACATCCTGTCACCAATCATGTCATTACTTAACTGGTCAATTTTACCTTCTGCTAATTCAGTGAATAAATGAGTTAAGACAATTTTAGCGGCTTCGGTGGCCTCTAAATCATTTAAAGACATCATGCACATTTCTCTAAGTTCAGACTCCTCCATATCATCTAAGCCATCATTTAAGCCCATAATAGCCATCAATTGAAGGTAATCTTTATTTGACCAGGCGTTAGGAATCTTGTTGATTTTACGAAAAGAACCAATTTGAACATTAAATTGTGCTGTCATGGAAACTCCTTCAGGTGAGCATCAAAAATTGACGCACATTACCCAAACTAAAGCCCTGCATGTAAGAGCGCAACACTAGATCGATTTGAAAACAAAAAATGTGAGATAACAATTTACCGATATAAACCTAAGTCACTGATAATAAATGCTTTATTTTATACAAATAACACATTAAGCGTTATATTAAACTTTGTTTATATGGTATTAATTTAGTTAATAATTAAACATCATATTGTGAGTTATTTCTTTGGATTAAATATGAAACAGCCAGAAAGTACGTAATTGTTAGCGATGACAATTAGATGAACAATGAACATTATCAATGAACAACTGACCTACCCGAACCAGATATATCACTGCTACGCTTGCCGTTAATGGCCAAGTCTTATGGCCAACGTTTTAACTTCATTTAAATTTCATCATTCTGCTCATTAGGTGTCCATCAAGCATTATATTGATAGAACAATGTATCGCTATAACAAGCAGTAACGTATTTTTTTTAGCTCTTTATTTGCTCCAGAAAAATAAAATGACCTTTATGTCGATATCTATTTTATTTTTAACTTCTATAACGCGTTCCATTAGTTGATCATCCCAACAGTTAGCGTCGTTATGCTCAGCTCAATTTGAAGTCGCTATCATAATTATCTGAACTCTGAATAGGCAAATGTGAACCTAAGTCGCTATAAAGCAATAATACTCAGGCTTTACAATGAGCTCACAAGCCAGCAATAACGTTTTGCAAGTCAAATTATACTTACTGTCTCGAGGTCGTATACTGGCGTTGCTAAAAGGAAGATTTATGGGTCACTATTGAATTATAGGCATAAAAAAAGCCCCGTTCGATTAAGAACAGGGCTTTAAATAATGGTACCTGAGGTCGGACTCGAACCGACACGCCGCGAAGCAGGGGATTTTGAATCCCCCATGTATACCAATTTCATCACTCAGGCAAAGACTTGTAAACTATATTTAGCTTTGCAAAAAAATCTGCTATGAGCAAATATCTTTGCAAAACTAACCATTAAATTAATCGACTTATGTTGTCACAATTGAGTGTTGGCGATTATACCTTTGCATTTAATAATCGCAAGTACTTTACCTATTATTTCTATAAAAAACACTCAATTGCTCAAAAGTCATTCATAGTGCCAAATAACAATGGCTGATGGTTTTTGTGAGCTAATTAGCAGTTTCACACAAATATAACATTATCACTGCTGAAGATTGATCAAGATCAGTATCACGACAGAGTTTTGACTTTATGATGATCATGATTTCACATTCCAGAGGATAAATATCATGGCATTTTGGTTAGATTTAATGTTTGGTAACGCAATAGGATTACTATCGATGACTGTAATCTTTTGTACCTTTGGAATAATGTCTTATCTAATGTGGATGTTTATTGTGAAGTCTGCACCTACTAAGTGAGTCTCTAACTAGGCTAAGTATTTTACTGCTTATTATTTCATGATCAATATGGATTCTTCCTTGCGAATCATACATTGGCGATAAAACACATGGAGTGTTTTTATGTCAAGTTGGGGGCTATATGGCCCCCATTTTTTTATTTATACCAATCAAATACTGCACAAAATATTAAATTAAGCGGCATGCTTGCGTGATTGAACCAAGCCATTAATAAAATGTGGACGTGTTTTGATTAGATAGGTCATTTCCTCAGCACTCGGCTCACCTGCTGGTAAACGTAATACATCGCGATTTAAATAATTTCGCGCCGGCATCGATATCTTGTATTCTGCCGTTGGTCCTTGAATCGCATAGTGGCGCTCATTTCCAAGCATCTCAAGTATACTGCTATGAACTAGATTTTTAACTGCTAACTCATTTTGCGGCAGGGTTAAAATAGTCTGTCCCTGTAAAAAGAATTCGCGTAACAAGGCTCGTTCTGCCGGATCGAGTAGTTTCACTTTTGCTTCGATGGTTTCTACTGTGCGTTTTTGGCGAAAAAACACAATAGACTCATCAACCACAAAGGCAAAAATTTGACTTAAAAAATACGCGACTCCCATTATTAATCCTAAGCCAATAAACTGACCATATTGATTGACTAGGTGATCTAACGATAAAAACGCCAGTAAATCTTTAGGCGCAAACAGTAAACTAGTACATGTTACAACAACCCATGTCATAGCACTTACGAATAAACGTTTGCTATTAAACAACTTTATTGAACCTACTTTTATTTTCATCATAGCGTACCCGCAGTGTCAGATTTTTGATCATACTGACTTAAAGCAAAATATATGCCATAAAAAACATCACTAACATTATCTTTATTTACACCATTTCAATTCCATATTAGGACATTCAAGCTATGCTTGAATAAAATTCAGAAAGTTGGAATTAACACTAGCGCAACAAGCTGTAAGCTCGTATTTTATATGTCACTCATCATTGATAATTAATCACATTGAAGAAAATATGCTGATATTCATACGACAATTGCTCCAGAGCCCTATTGCCCGAAAGTTAACACTGTCTATCGTGGTGTTTAGCTCTTTGATTACGATTGTGACGACAGCTTATCAGCTTATAAGTGATTATCAGGAGGATGTGAATAGAATTGATCGCGTATTTTCAAGTATAGAAGCGGTAAATTTAGAAGTATTAGCATCCAGTGTTTGGGTAATAGACGAAGACTTAATTAACACTCAACTCTATGGTTTAAGCCAATTACCTGACATTAAATATATTTCTATCCGTGATGACAGTAATCAAGAATGGCATTTTGGTGAGTATCAGAAAACGGCCGTTATCGAAAAGCAATTTCCGTTGATTTATACCAACAATGAAAATATTCCTGTTGGGACCCTTACTGTACAAGCCGATCTCAATGCCATTTATGATCGTCTGTATAATAAAACAATACTGATTTTACTGTCCAACGCGATCAAAACCTTCTTCGTTGCAGGTTTTATTTTGTTTTTGGTCTGGTTCAATGTCACCAAACATCTGCGCCAATTAAGCCAATATTGTGATGAAATTAGCTTAGACAATCCCTTTACGCCCTTAAATTTTAACCGTAAGCCACAACGTGATGAGTTCAGTTTAGTCGCCGAAGCCGTCAATACAATGCAGCAACAAATTCGAGGATCTTATCAAGATCTGCAGCAATCAAAAGTCGATTTAATGCATGCCGTTGAAGATCGAGATCGCTTACTATTATTAGAGCGTAGTTATAAAGATGAACTTGCTCGCCAAGTAAAAGAGCAAACCAGAGAACTTGAACAATCACTGCAAATGTTAAAACGAACACAACAAGTGCTGATAGAAAAAGAGAAAATGGCCGCATTAGGAGGATTAGTTTCCGGCGTCGCCCATGAAATTAATACCCCGATAGGTATTTGTTTAACGGCTGCAAGTTCACAATTGGCTTATGTAGAAGATCTGATCAAGCTTATCCATAGTGATCATGCCACATTAGAACAAATCAATGGGATTTTAGAGCAATACCAAAAAAGCAGTCAGTTAATTGTGAGTAATATCACTCGTGCCAGTTATTTAATCCAGCAGTTTAAATCTATTGCGGCAGAACAAAGCCAAGAAAAATACACTCTATTTAATCTAAATCACCAATTACGCGATATTACCGACTCAACCATAATGATATTTTCGCCGCAAAAGGTTGAGATAACCGTCAATATTGATGAGCAATTGCAGGTTTACACTAATGCCAGCCTACTCTCCCAAGCTATTAATAACGTGATATCAAATGCATTTTTACATGCATTTAAAGATACCTCACAAGCGAAGATCTGCATTAATGTAATAACTAAACCTGACACTATTGATATCGAAATTCAAAATAATGGTGCGCTTATTCCAAGTGATATTGCAGAGCATATATTTGAACCCTTCTTTACCACCGCTCGCCACAAAGGTGGCGTCGGCTTAGGGCTCGCAGCTGCATTTAATGCAATTACGCAGATAAAAGGCAGCATTCGCTATGTTGCTATGTCACCCCTTGGAGGACCTATGTTCGTGATAAGCGTGCCGCGATAACATCAGCAAAGCAGCACTTAACGATGCTAAACTGTTCTCGCGGATAATTTACTCAGTACACGACTCACAGCAACAAAAGCAAATGTTCCCGTCACCATGGTAATGGCGCCAAAGCCAGAAGCGCAATCCATCCGCATACTGCCTTGTGCTGTTTCCTTAGTGTTGCATACGCTGCCATCAGCTTGAGGATAGACTAGATGTTGGGTCGAAAACACCGCATCTACAGCAAAGCGGCGCTGAATATTTTTAGTAAAATTATAATCTTTGCGTAATATGTTGCGCACTTTTGCCAACAATGGATCTTGTACTGTTTTAGCCAAGTCAGTCACTTGAATTAAGGTCGGATCGGTTTGGCCGCCAGCACCACCAATAGTCACTAGGGCAATTTTATTGCGCTTACACCAAGCAATTAAACCTGCTTTAGGTTTTACCGCATCAATACAGTCAATCACATAATCAATATCACCACCCTGTGAGGCTGGCTTAAAATACTCCGCCAGATTGTCTAAAGTAATAAAATCTTCTACTTCATTAACCATACACTCGGGATTGATTTCACCAATGCGTTTTGCCATAACCTCGACTTTTGATTGGCCAATAGTAGAGGTTAATGCATGTATTTGGCGATTGGTATTGGTAACACAAATATCGTCTAAATCGATAAGGGTGATCTGTCCTATACCACTTCTCGCTAGAGCTTCAGCGACCCAAGTTCCGACGCCACCGATACCCACAACCACCACATGTGCTTTTGAAAAAGTCGCGAGTGCTGCTTGACCATATAAACGGCCGACACCAGCAAAACGATGAGTATAAGATTCTGACAACATTGGTTACGCCCTAATTAACGACTATTTTTTTTCGCGGCTAATTTTAAACGATTTATCGCCAAAGCTAAACGTTTGTCACGATTTGCTCGACATGAATCTGATTAAGGTGGCGGTTCAAGTTATTCATAAGCATCTGATGTAAGCATTTACTGATAATGATCCACATCAACTTGGATAAGTGTTGCGATAAAGCAATCAAAAATAGCCTGTGGTTAAACTATCCAAATAAAACTGACACTTTAGTTACTAAAAAGTGGATTGATACCTCAAGAGCACGTCTATTACGAATTAATACAAGTAATTAATCTTCGCAATAAGCCAGGAACAGCATTTTGTAGTGGTCAATAAAGGCCTCACTCTGGAGGTAATCAAATATAAATGGGTCGCACAAACTAATCGATTATCACAAAACGCTTAAAAAAATGCTTAATTTATGACCTTATTAGACTAAAGAGATCAATTTATCATTCAATATTCGCGATGATTAAATTAACATGGGCTAAAATACAATTCTGCAACTTTTGTGGTTGAGCGCTAGCCAATTTTACATAAATAGGTACGCCCCTAAGAGGCAGATTTAAGACATATATTGATTTAATTACACAAATGGTCGCTGATATCACAGATTTATCGACAAAATTTCAAGTTGGGCTTGTTTATTTGATCTAGCCCACACTATGAAGGAACTAAATCTGTGAAAATCTGCACCAGATTGTTACAGAATTAAATCTGCGACAAACTTCACTAACTAAAACCATGAAAAATGGAATATAGAACATAACGTTCTAGGGAGCATGAAAGATGAAAAAAACCTTAATCTCTGCATCGGTAGCATCAGTACTCACATTAGTTTCTTTCGCTACACTTGCTGAAGGCCCAAGTTTCTATGGACGTTTAGATTTAGCCGTGACTAATTCTGATAAAGGCGCTACAACTCAAAATGGTAAAGAAGGCACAGTATTAGAAAACAACTTTTCTAACTTAGGCGTAAAAGGTAGTGAAAAGTTTGCTAACGGTATTGAACTGTTATACCAAATGGAATTCCAAGTTGAAAATACCACTCAAACTGAAGGCAAAAATGGCAGTGACGAAGTCGTATTTAAAGCGCGTAACACATTCTTAGGTTTAAAAAGTGACGCTGGTACTGTGTTAGTCGGCCGTAACGATACAGTATTCAAACAATCTGAAGGTGGCATAGATTTATTCGGTAACTTTAACGCCGATATCGATCGTATGATTGGTGGCCAATTACGTAGAGCTGACGGTATTTGGTACTACTCACCAGTGATTGCTGGTTTAGTCACATTAAACGCAACTTATTTAATGGATGACAACTACGAAGGTTCAGATGAAGACCAATATGCATTAAGTGCAACCCTTGGTGACAAAGGTCTTAAAGCACAACCTTATTATATTGCTGCAGCTTATAACACTATTGGTGGTATTGATGCTTATCGTGGTGTGGCGCAAGTTAAGCTAGGTGAGTTCAAGCTTGGTGGTTTATACCAAAACACTGAAAGCCAAACCACTGATCAAGAAGGTGATTCTTTCTTCCTTAACGTATCTTACAACCTAAACGGCGTAAACTTAAAAGCTGAATACGGTCAAGATGAAGCTGGTTTTGGTAGTTACTACAAAAATATTAAAGAAGCGACAGGTACAGACGTAAATATCACTCAAATTACTGTGGGTGCTGACTATCGTATCTCTAAGTCAACCTTAGTTTATGGTCACTATGCTATGTATGAAGGCGACCACAAAGTCGGTACTGCTACTGTTGATTTAGAAGATGACAATATCTTCACTGTTGGTGCACGTTACGACTTCTAATCATAGTGCTAGCCGCTTCGGCTTAACAGCATAAATGATTAAAAATGCCAGTCTATGTAGACTGGCATTTTTGTATTTGTAATACCATCATTACGATGTGGTCATCAGATGTTAAACAGTGATTTAAAATTAGGCTGTTGCACTTTACGATTAACAACCGTCAGCTAAGCAATCACTTGATTGAACACTTCAACATGATGTGACTCAACCAACTCTGGCATCACATGGTGAAAATAATGCTCAATCGCATCTTTAGCGCAATGTTGATCAAACGCAGCTCGGTCGACAAACTTTTCCACAAAGGCGACTTTATTGTCATCATCAATACTGATATTCAGTTCATAACGAATACAGCCTAGCTCACGTCGAGTATCTGGAACTAAACTTGCCAATGCAGCCACTAAGGCATCGCGTTTTCCTGCTTTAGCGGTAAATTGAGCGACACAAACAATTTGTTGGGTGTTTATTGCGTAATCTGACATTATTTTTCCTTACATTAATAAATTAACAGCATATCTAAATGCTCAATCCCATCTTCAAGATACACCGCAGAATTAACCACGAAACCATGCTGTTGATAAAACTGACGTAAATAATCTTGCGCACCGATTTGGATATTGTCATTGGGCCAATGTCGTTTGGCAATACTAATAGCTCTTTGGATTAATTGATTAGCAATCCCCTGACCCCGTGTTACTTTCGCCACAGCAACACGGCCAATACTGGCCTGAGGATAACTCAGACTAGGTGCTAACACACGACTATAGGCCACAACATGGCCAAGCTCGTCCAGCCCAAGTAAGTGCCTTGTTTGCGGATGTTTGTCTTTACCATCTAACTCAGGGTACGGACAATTTTGTTCCACCACAAACACATCAACTCGAAGTTGTAATAACCCATAAAGTTGTTCCAGCGTCAATTCAGAAAAGCCAACATCTACCCATTGTAATGTCATCACAAACCTTATTTATCCCTGCTCTATACGCCATATTAGCATGATTAATGTATCTCACTAGGCTCATCTGATGGGCTTTTTTCTGGGGGTTTTCGAATAAATAATACTGCAAAGACTGCGATAAAAAGAAAACATGCCATAA
Source organism: Shewanella vesiculosa (assembly GCF_021560015.1). Lineage (NCBI taxonomy): Bacteria > Pseudomonadati > Pseudomonadota > Gammaproteobacteria > Alteromonadales > Shewanellaceae > Shewanella > Shewanella vesiculosa. The sequence continues at coordinate 2,948,602 of NZ_CP073588.1, forward strand.
TAAAAAACACATCATTATAGGCTTGAATATACGCTTGTTGTGACATGGTTTTAGCAAGTAAAGCATAAGCTTGCGAGTTAGCGCTTACAGCGTCCGAGCCAGCAGTCTGTAATATCGAACTGGTGTGAGCGATATAATTATAGGCTTGCGAACTTACGGCGGGTAACGTTTCTTTTATGTGTGCCAAATGCCCCCTTGCGAGGTTATCGGTTAATGTTGCCACCAAAGCGATACCAAACGCCCCACCTAAATTACGCATCACATTGAGCACAGTCGATGCCGAAGCATTTTCATGTGGTTTTAAATGCATGGTCGCCAAAATACCAATAGGAACTAAGATAAACGGTTGACCCAAGGCGCGTACTATTTGCGAGGTAATCATCTGATCGCCCGCATAATCAAGAGTCATATTGCTATTCATGTAATAACTGGTGGCAAATAAAGCGAATCCAAGTGCAGCCAGATAACGCGGATCAAACTTCTGCATTAACTTAGGCACTAAAGGTAGTACCAGTAATTGTGGAAAACCCATCCACATAATGACTTCACCTATTTCTAGCGGAGTGTAGTCATGAATTTGTGATAGATATAAGGGGATCATGTAAATGGCCCCAAATAATGCCATACCGAGTAAAAAGTATGCCACGGTAGACAAGGCAAAATCACGCTGAGCAAGCAGACGGATATTGACTAAGGGTTGTGCTTTACGTAACTGAATCCAAATAAATAGACTGATATTAATGGCGGCAATTATCGCGAGGTTACGAATAAGATCTGAACCAAACCAGTCTTTACGATTGCCCTCTTCTAGCACCACTTCTAGGCAACCCATACCCAGTGCCATCGTCACAATACCGGAATAATCAGCATCTTTTAACTTTTCCCAAATAATGGGTTTGCGCTCTAAACCATAAGCTAACATCGCCATTACCAATAAGCCTGGCGGAACATTAATATAAAATAAATAATGCCAACTAAATTGCTCAGTTAACCAGCCTCCCAGCGTCGGCCCAATAGAAGGGGCAAATGTGGCCGTCACCCCAAACAAAGCCATACCCATAGCACGTTTATTGTCAGGTAAGCACTCAAGTATGAGTCTAAATGCTAACGGAATTAATGCTCCACCGAAGAACCCCTGCAAGGCACGAAAAGCAATCATCGACTCAAGGTTCCAAGACAAAGAACATAATATCGATGCCAAGATAAAAGCCGCTGTGGTCCAGAGTAAATAACGTCGAGTCGATAATCCGGTACTCAACCAACCCGAAAGGGGAATCGCGATCATCTCTGCCACTAAATAGGCGGTAGCAATCCAGCTCCCCTCCTCTAAAGTGGCGCCTAAACTACCTTGGATCTCTTTCATCGACGCATTGGTGATTTGAATATCCAAAATCGCCATAAATGCACCAATTAGGCCGCCCGCAACGGCTATCCAAGATCGGACACTACCACGCTGGTACCCAGTCGGTTTATCATCCTGTTTACTAGCAGAGCTAACTTCAGAAGCATTTACCTCTGCAGTTGATTGACTCATATTAATGCCCTGCTGCCGCTAACGTGGCTTGATCAGCGGACGACTTAGCCAGCGCCTGAGATTGAGCAGCAGATTCAGTATCGACTTCAACCACCGCACTCAGCCCTGGCAAAATACGTCCGATAGCAGATGAAGACTGCTTTCGTTCAAGCCGAATGCGCACCGGAATACGTTGAACAATTTTAGTAAAGTTACCGGTCGCATTTTCTGCAGGTAACAAGCTAAATTTAGAGCCCGATGCTGGAGCTAAGCTGTCGATAAATCCACTAAACACCTCATCAGGATAGGCATCTAAACTGACGTTAACGCTTTGTCCGGCTTGCATGTGCTCAATTTGAGTTTCTTTAAAGTTAGCCGTTATCCACACTTGGGTATCTGGTACTAAACTAAACAATGCTTGTCCCGGTTGAACATACTGGCCTACCATGGCACCACGCTTACCTATAATGCCTGAAAATGGCGCAGTAACGCGTGTATCAGCCAATTGAATATTAGCTAATTCGACACTAGCCTCAGCCTGCTTAACATCTGCTTGCACTTGCAATAGCTGAGCATTAAACACTGATAATTCACGCTGTTTAGCCACCAATGCAGCTTGGGCTTCATCGACATGTGCCGAGGCAGAATCGAAACCCGCCTGAAGTTGGTCAACATCATTTTGTGAGCTGTAATTACTGACTTTTAATTTTTGTGAACGTTTTAATTGTTGCTGGGCGATTAACTGTTCAGACTGTGAGGCCACAACAGCAGCCTTAGCCTGATTAATTAACGCTTGCTGCAAATCAACCTTCGCCGCCAAGGTTTGCAAGTTAGCTTGCGAGCTGGCTAATAAGGCTTTACTTTGAGCTAACTTGGCAACAAATTGGCTATCTTCAAGTTGAGCCAGTAGTTCACCTTTGCTGACATGCTGATTATCTACCACGGTAGACTGGACAATATAACCTGGCACTTTGACACTGATATTAGAAATATCGGCCTCGACATAAGCATTATCCGTTGATTCTATAAATCGAACTTGTGACCACCAATAAACACCGGCAACAACTAATACAAGGATAATACTTGGCACTAATACTAAGCGCTTATTGATAGACATGTTTGACTCCTAATTTATTCTCGCCTAGTTTACTACTGTTTCCTTTAGTTTATTAGATAGTAAAAATATAACCCACTGTTCCACAGGTGTAACAATATGGATCTAAATCGTGTACAAATTTTCTCACAGGTGGTTGAGCAAGGCAGTTTTACTGGTGCAGCCAAAGCTTTAGGGATCACCAAAGCCACAGTGAGCCGAAAGGTTGCTGAACTCGAAGCCGATGCCGGTGTGCTATTACTATTTAGAACCACTCGATCATTAAAACTGACCGAAGCGGGTTCGAGTTATTACCATCGCATCAGTAAAATTTTGCAAGATTTACAAAATGCCGAAGACTTACTCAGCGCAAGCCAACAAGACATTAAAGGCAATTTAAAAGTAATTTGTCCTATCGAGCTAGGTCAGTTATATCTGGGGCGGATTCTTGCGTTTTTTGGCGACTTATCCCAACATTACCATTGATGCAGAACTGACTAACCGCAAAGTGGATGTAATAGAAGAAGGCGTCGATTTCTTATTTCAAATTACCGAACAACACGATCCAAAGCTGCAAAGTTACTCTCTGGTGACCGCAAGCAGACAATTAATGGCAAGTCCAAGTTACCTTAAACGTCATGGAGCTCCAGCAACACCGCAGGACTTAATGAATCATACTGCAATCAAGCTTCAATCGGCCCATATTGATGGTGGCTGGCGTATTTTTGATGGCATCAAATGGCTAGATCTGGATCCACCAGCACAGCTGAAGGTCAATAATGTTACCTTTGCCCCGAGAGGCAGCCATTGAAGGCCTAGGTATTACCGCGGTACCGGTTTTTATTGCTCAAGAAGCTATTGATAGTAAGCAACTACTGCCAGTATTAGAAGATTTCCCCATGATGCAAACTAAGGTCACACTCAGCTTTCCCAAGCGAATATATCTCCCACGAAAATACCGAGTATTCATCGAATTTTTATATGATGCCCTGTTTCAGCGTTGGGGAGATGGTGTGCTGGAAATCCCCGACTTTATAGTACAAAACAATCATAATTAAAGATGAGTTTTTAAGCACAAAATAATCTATAGGATATATAGATATTTTTAACTGACTAGGTGCTAGTATCAACTCAATAAAGTGATTAATTGAGATCATAGAGGTCAGCTTTCGCACTATTAATTCGCAATATCAATGATAAGTTTGGTTCAGGAAATTGTTCAAAGGCTAGGTAAGTATTAAGCGACTGATCCATTGTCTGCTGCAATACTAACCACACACATTACATTTATTAGTCACGCATTATGCGCGCTAGGAGCTATACAAATGAGCAAAGAACGTAATAATTCAAAAGAAGCGAAGAAAAAACCGGCATTATCTTTAAAAGAGAAACGTGCAGTTAAGCAGTCAAAAAATTCACCTGAAAATTTTGCCAGCAAGATCAAATAATTTATGCGTCGTTTAACCTATAAATAGCTTGATGCAGGCATGCTGAGCACATAAAAATACCGAGCTAATTGCTCGGTATTTTTTGTTTAGCGCTTATTTATTCGCGCCCTGCTTAACAGCATTCTACTTAACAGATGGCTAGAACTTGTACTTCACGCCCACTTTAAGCTGCCAAGCTGATTTGTTGATGTCATAAGTATCGTAATTGTTAGTCTCAATACCATCTTGGCCAAATGGAACAGAATAAGTATAAACTCCCGTCGTCGCATTGTAGTCATGATCAACTAACTTAGCATTATTAAAACTTTGGTATTCAACCACGCCCCAATCTTCATTAACTAGGTTAAGTACGTTTTTGATATCAAAGTATAAAATACCTTTATGCTCGTCAGTAAATCCTGGCAACTCTTGCGTAAAGCGGAAGTCTAACTGATGTATCCATGGCTGGTTGTCAGTACCTTTTGGTGCTATACCTCCGGCATATTGGCCTAAACCAATTTCATCAATAGCCGCTTTAAACTCCTCATAAGTTAATCCACCTGCATACTCAACATTGGCATCATCAGCACCTGTTGGAATGTAAGGTAAGTAATATGATGCGCCAGCAAACTTACTTTGATCACCTAAATTACCATCACGATATGAACCTAGTGTCCAGGTTAATGGGTTACCTTCACGAGCTTCGTAGAATAAGTTAAAGCTAGAGTTATAACCTGCAACAAACTCTACATCATAACCCAAGCTAAAGGTGAAGCGATGCGGTGTTTCATAATAGCCAGTCCCCATAGTGGTGCCATTACGATCATATTGTACTGGAGTATATTGATAATTAGACGTTGCTGTAGATGACGAGCCTTGGTTGCCTTCTTCAACTGAGTTATATGCATAGCCCGCACGCATGCTAAGGCCCATATCCCACTCTTTGGCAATCGAGAAACTTAACGTCTTACTTGAGCCATCTTCTTCTGCATTGGTTAACATGAGGTCATAACGCTCGGTATTACCACCAGCACCATTATTGGCTAATGGGTCCCATGTTTCGTATACCACACGGCCAGTGGCATCGGTTTTCACTTGGCGACGGGCTAAATCAACCCAAGCTAAGTCGTTTTCTTTTTGAATGTATAAAAATTCACCACCCACAAACCAATTATCACCTAAAGCACCTAAATCCCATGTACTGTCAAAACCAATACTTGCACGCCAGTCAGAAGGTAACTCAAAGTTAGGATCGATGGCATTAACATTACCGTCCCCCCCGACTAACCCCGCTTGAGCATCAGCTGGGACGTTACCAAAATCTGGGGTGCCCCAAGCTGGGTTCCAACCATCGTTATAGCTTAATAAGCTGTTGCCATCATTTGAAAAACTATTTGAAATCCATACTGATGGCGAGCCACCACTGTAACGACCCACACCACCGTATAGAGTCACATCATCGCTTAACAGGTATTTAAGCCCTACGCGAGGTAACCAAATATCTTGGCCATCTAAGGTTTCGTTGTTAGCAAAACCATATCGATTAACAAAATTTTCATTTATGGCTGGTTTATCTGACATGCTAATGGTTTCATAACGCATGCCGAACGTGAGCTCTAAATCGGCCGTAATATCCCATGTGTCTTCAACAAATAATGCCAAGGTGTCCATGTTAAAATTGGCACTTACATCATTTGGGTTACCCGAAGTTGCATTTTGATAACGGAAACCATCGACAGTACCTGTCGCTAAGTTATCAATAGAATCAAACTCCCAATTACCCAACACATCTTGAGCAAATAAGTTAAATATTTCAACGCTATTGTATTGAGCACCAAAGCCAATATCATGATCGCCCAAGTAATAGTCGCCCACAAAACGTAGCTCAAGATTTTGGTTATTTAATTCATTTGCTTGGCGAGAACTGTCAGTACCAAAAATAACTTTATCACCTGACTTTTCGAAAGTTTGTACCGATACCATACCAATGCCTAAGTCATCAATGGTTTTCGATTTAGTGGTGGTATCTTTATAAGCAATTTTGATTTCAGTACTAAAATCGTCAGTCCAATCGCTATATAAGTTTGCCGCGTAGGTTTCTAAAGTCTCTTCTTTATCATACCAAGTGCTTGATAATTTTAATGACGAACTATTCGATGACATGTTGTTAGTTAAATTACCTACGGTCGATTGGTAAGTAAAACTAGCACGGTGTTGGTCATTAATATTCCAATCCACTTTAGCTAAGATTTTTTCATCTTTTTCTTGAGGTGAGGTGGTGTAACCGCCAATGCTATCAAGACCATAAACAGACTGGGCAATTTGCTCAATTCGAATAAGCTCTTCTGAAGTCACATCTGACTCATTGGCAAAACCAGCGCCCTTTGGCCCCCACTCAGCTGATTTTGGCGCATCAAAGTTTTCATATGAGCCAAAGAAAAACAGGGTATCTTTAATTAGAGGGAAGCCAACCGTGCCACCAAATGTGGTTTCTTCAAAATCTTGGGTTAAGGTGTCACCAGAGTCTTGGTCTTTACCATCACCAGCCATACTATCGTTGGTGGTTTCCCAAAAAACCGTACCAGATAAATCATTGGTACCAGACTTAGTGACCGCGTTAATTTGCGCACCAGTAAAGCCACCACTACGAGCGGAATAAGGCGATACGTTTAGGGCAACACTCTCTACTGCGTCGATAGAAATAGGTGAACGCTGAGTTGGATAGCCATTTGAATTAAGACCAAAATCATCGTTTTGAGAAATACCATCGACGACGAAAGTATTAAAACGTGGATTCATGCCTGCCACGCTCATTGAAATACCGTCAGTGCCCACAACAGCCATTGGGTTTTGGCGTAATACATCTTTTAAATCACGGCTAATACCGGGTGCATTAGCAATATCTTGCTCACCAAAATCACTGTTACTGCCGGCGCTTCGATAATAACTCGTATTGCCAACGACACCTACACGCTCCATCGCAGAAATGGCCTCTAGCGTGCGGTTAAAACGGAATGTTTCGCCTAATCCTAAGTAGACATTGTCTTCAACTGTGTCAGCAAACACATCAGAATCAACTTTGATAATATAAGGACCACCGACACGCAAACCGCGGGCAGTAAACTGCCCGTTGGCACTCACAGGAACTTCAGTAACAGTTCCGGTTGGCTGGTGGATAATAGTAATTTTTGCATCAGTCACAGCATTACCCGCAGGTCCTATAATCTGACCACGAATATCAGATGCGGTATCGGCCGCCATTGCAGGTAGAGCAATTCCCATAGCAAAACATGTCGCCAGCGCGAGACGACTCATCTTATGATTAAGCAACATTTCAAACCCCTGAATATTTTTATATTTTAATGTTTAGTTACCCGTTTATCGGGCTTGGTAAATCAATAGAGCAAAAACTTCAGGGCGAAGTCTAAGGTCGATATGTTGCATTTTAATGTCATTTTTAAACGAAAAAAGCCACAGAAAAACAACTTTGGAGTAACACATAAATGTCATATTGTTGCTATATAGTCGCGACTCGAGTCTGTGTCGCGACATAAAAATCATCTCGTATGCTGGCACATTAAAGACGCGCTTCTTGCTTTAGAAACAATAATGAATTGGAAATTTTTTATGAAATCGTCTGTTTTACTGAATAACATGTTATTGCTGGTGAGCTGTGCTTTGTTCATCTTAACATTCAGCCTCCCAGCCAAAGCATTTGGTCAATTAGGTCACAGAATTATAGGCCAAATCGCTCAAGCCAATTTGTCCCCAACGGCTCAACAGCAAATAAACCAACTGACAGATGGCGAAGGCTTAGCACAAATGTCGACTTGGGCAGATGAAATCCGCTCCGATAAGACTTGGGATCGTGCTGCCCCATGGCATTACATTTCAATTGAAGACGATGAAACATGGAAGACCGTTAAGCGTAATCCTGATGGCGATATCATCGAAAGTTTACAACGCTTTGAAAAAGCATTAGCGAACCCTAAAGCCAGCCAGCAAAGAAAAATGGCAAGCATTGGCATTTTACGTACATTTTGTTGGCGACATTCACCAACCACTACATGTGGGTCATAGCCATGATAAAGGTGGCAATACCGTTAACCTGAAGTGGTTCGGCGAACTTACAAATTTGCATACAGTGTGGGACAGCAAACTAATAGAACAGCAGCAGTTAAGTTATACAGAGTACAGTGATTTTTTAAAGCGTATTAACGAGCAACAACGCCAAAAGTGGATAGGTCAAAGCTATTACCAATGGGCAGATGAGTCAAAAGCATTAAGGCAAGGTGCTTACCAGCTCGAACAGAATTATCAAGGTGAAGACGATTTACGTTTTAACTATGTATTTACCAGTAAACCAATTATCGAGCAGCGATTGCAGCAAGCAGGCATCAGATTGGCAGAAAAACTCAATGCTATTTTTAACTAGCGCTATTACTAGTTATTATCTTTATTGTAGGACAGCAATGTTTAGCTTAATAAAAAGCCAGTGATATTTATCACTGGCTTTGTTATGTACTTAACTCACTTTAGTTAACCTATTTGGCGTAACAGATTACGAGCAACAGCCCTTCTCTTTATGGCCTTTTGGGATCATGTCCCACAATACTTTGGCCATTAACACCGCAAGCACAATGCCAGAAACAGCCACGATGCCTTGAGGTAATAAAGCATGCTCCTGGCCAATTTGCGGCATCACTTCAAAACCAAAGGTATCGACTAAATAATTGACTAATATGCCGAAGACTAACGCTACACCAATCACGCCACCAAGATAGCCATATAATGCGCGCTTACCTAGCTCTTTAGTCACCACACCTAAAGTGGCAATATTGGTCGCAGGCCCCGCCATCATAAATACCAATACTGCACCTGGTGATACCCCAGCTAATAGCAAACCAGCAGCAATGGGGGTTGAAGCAGTGGCGCAGATGTACATAGGGGATCGACACCAGTACCATCACTAACATCGCCAGAATACCGTCGCCCCATTTGACTAAAAAGTCCGCTGGAACATAAGTTTGCACTAAGGCTGCAAAAAATAATCCGACTAATAGCCACAAAGTTGTGTCTTTAACTAAATCTGTTGCGGCGTAATGCAAACCCGATAACACTCGGCTTAATACGCTGTTGTGCTTCAATTCTGTTGCCATATCTTGGGTCGAAGCGCAGCAACTGGCTTGATCACTGCTCTCACTTGGCGCCTGGCTTTGCGCTTTAGAGGCGCAACAACTGCTTGTTGCTGCCACTTCAGCTTGCGGCTCAATTTTGCTACTGCAACAGCTTGATGTAACCGTTTCATCTTTTGTCTCGTGTTTTACTTCATCTTTTACTGTCGCGCTGCAACAGCTTGAGGGTATAGATTCAATGGGTTTATCAGCGGCTTTAGAGGCACAACAGCTCTGCTTTGCTTCTGCAGTATTGGTTGAAAATGAACGCGCTGGCGCCATCGGGCTCAACACAGACTCAGGCTTAACTGATGCTGAGTTAATCGCCGTCATTTTTACGCTAGCAGTTTGCATTGTACTAGCAGGGGTTTTATGTGTTGATGTTGTTTCAGGACTAGGCGTTGATTTAGAGCCACAACACGATGAAACTGCTTTGGCACTTGTTGAGGCATCTGTTGCCGTTTGCCCTTTTGCAGATGCTGATGCTGGAATACCGTCATCGTCATCACGGCCGACTAACAACCCCGCCACTATCGCACTGGTAATCGCCGCAATCGGACGCACAATAGCCATAAAAGGCCCGAGCAAAACATAGGATACGGTAATAGAGTCAACGCCAGTTTCTGGGGTCGATACTAAAAAAGAGGTGGTCGCCGCTTTTGAGGCGCCAGCTCGACGCAAACCGACTGCAGCAGGAATAACACCACAGGAACATAAAGGCAAAGGCGCGCCTAATAATGCCGCCTTCACCACGGTTTTCATTCCATGGCCACCGAGTTGCTTTTGCATCCATACCATAGGCACAAATACTTTTAACAGCCCAGCAAGCACTAGACCCAGTAACAACCACGGAGCAGACTCTAAAAATAAGTGCAGAAAATTGGTCAATAACATGCTTAATCCTTATGACCTGGTTGAGAAAAATGATGATGTTCTTTTTTAGCAATAATGTGTTTGTCTGACGACTCTAACGCTTCAAGTATTGAGCAATGCTCAGCACTATCAGGTCCGCCACAGCAGGTATTCGATAAACTCTTCAGTGAAGTGGCAAAATGTTGTAGCTCAGCTAACTTGGCTTCGACTTGCTCAAGCTTAGTATCGACTAAGCCTTTAACATCGGCACATGCACGGTTTGACTTGTCCACTTCAATAGACAGTAAATCGGCAATTTCATTAAGCGAAAAACCAACCGCTTTAGCACGTAAAATAAATTTAAGTCGCTCGGAATCACTACTATTATAGAGTCGATAACCGGCATCTGAACGGCTGGATGGTGATAATAAGCCGTGTTTTTCGTAAAACCGTAATGTGTCAGCCTTAATGTCGTACAAGGCAGAAAGTTCGCCTATTCGATACATATCGTCACCGCCGCTTGAGATAATGAAGCCATCAATCTAGTGTAGATTTTACCTGAGTATAAACCTTAGAGTTTAATCCAAGGTCAAGGGTTGTTTAATGATTATGTTTGCGTATCTTTGTTCTTATTTCAATATTGTGAAATCACGTAGAAAAAACACCTTAAAGAAGCGGATTACGATAAAATACGTCCGCCTGATCACAACACAGTCGGCCTAGAAGGTATTAAGCAATCGTAAAAACACTATGAGGGACTTTGGTAAAGCAGACTTAGCCTGATTCTGTTTTACGAAAGATCCTTAAAATCAAACTAGTGGACCCTGTACCTACATGAATAATGTCAGACCAATTCGTCGCGCGCTATTAAGCGTATCAGATAAAACTGGAATCCTTGAGTTTGCACAAGCGCTGCATGCACAAGGTGTCGAACTCCTGTCTACGGGCGGTACTGCAAAACTACTTGCAGACAACAACATCCCGGTAATTGAAGTTTCTGACTACACAGGTCACCCAGAAATTATGGATGGTCGTGTTAAAACCTTACATCCAAAAATTCACGGCGGCATTTTAGCGCGTCGTGGTATCGACGAAATCGTCATGGAGCAAAACGCCATTAAGCCTATCGACTTAGTTGCTGTTAACTTGTATCCATTTGCAGAAACCGTTGCAAAACCAGGTTGTACCTTAGCGGACGCTGTTGAGAACATCGACATTGGCGGCCCAACTATGGTGCGTTCAACCGCGAAAAACCACAAAGACACTACGATTGTGGTTAATGCAAAAGATTACCGTCGCGTCATTACAGAAATGCAAGCTAACAACGGCAGCACCACGCTAGCAACGCGTTTTGACCTAGCGATTGCCGCATTTGAACATACCGCCGCCTATGACGGTATGATTGCTAATTACTTTGGTACTATGGTTCCGGCGCACAGTAACGACGAATGCCATGACGACTCAACGTTCCCGCGGACGTTTAATTCTCAGTTCATTAAAAAGCAAGATTTACGCTACGGTGAAAACAGCCATCAAAAAGCGGCGTTTTATGTTGATACCCAAATTGATGAAGCCTCTGTTGCCAGTGCGATTCAGTTACAAGGTAAGGCACTGTCTTACAATAATATCGCCGACACAGACTCAGCCCTTGAGTGTGTTAAAGAATTTGAAGGCCCTGCCTGCGTTATCGTTAAACATGCTAACCCTTGTGGCGTTGCATTAGGCGCTAACTTGTTAGAAGCTTATGACCGCGCATTTAAAACCGACCCAACCTCAGCGTTTGGTGGCATCATCGCCTTTAACCAAGAGTTAGATGCTGACACTGCGCAAGCGATTGTTGACCGTCAGTTTGTTGAAGTGATTATCGCCCCGAAAGTGAGCCAAGCTGCTCGTGATATTATTGCCGCTAAAGCTAACGTGCGTTTACTCGAATGTGGCCAGTGGAATACCAAAACCACAACGCTTGATTACAAACGTGTTAATGGCGGTTTATTAATACAAGATCGCGACCAAGGCATGGTCGACTTAGCCGACGTTAAAGTGGTATCTAAGCGTCAACCCACTGCTGCAGAATTAAAAGACTTAATGTTCTGCTGGAAAGTGGCTAAGTTTGTTAAATCGAATGCTATTGTTTACGCCAAAGACGGCATGACGATCGGTGTGGGTGCAGGCCAAATGAGCCGAGTTTACTCAGCTAAAATAGCAGGTATTAAAGCTGCCGATGAAGGTCTAGTAGTTGAAAATTCAGTAATGGCATCAGATGCCTTCTTCCCATTCCGCGATGGTATCGACGCCGCTGCCGCGGCTGGTATTAGCTGCATTATCCAACCGGGTGGTTCTATTCGCGATGAAGAAATCATCGCTGCAGCAGACGAGCACGGTATGGCCATGGTATTTACTGGCATGCGCCACTTCCGCCACTAATAAACGCAAATATGGGTATCGCTTATCAATCTTGCTTTGCTAAATGTTTTTGCAAAAGTAGATAACAAGCGATACTTTTTAAATTTTGTTTAAACGAATTAGAGCATAGCTATTTTTTCTAGTTCAATGAAAGCACGCGCAGCTTATAAGGATAAGTGAGCATGCTTGAAGCAGAAATAGAGAATATAGCGCAGCTATAAAAGGATTAAAGATGCAGGTACTTATAATTGGTGGCGGCGGTCGTGAACATGCTCTAGCTTGGAAAGCCGCTCAGTCTGCTCAAGTTGAAAAAGTTTTTGTTGCACCCGGTAATGCCGGCACTGCCTTAGAACCAAAATTAGAAAACGTTGCCATTGATGTAGAGCAAATTGACGCCTTAGTCGCCTTTGCCCAAGATAACGCTATTGCAATCACAATTGTCGGCCCAGAAGTTCCATTATCGTTAGGTGTCGTTGACGCTTTTAATGCCGCTGGTTTAGCGATTTTTGGCCCAACTAAAGGCGCTGCGCAGCTTGAATCTTCAAAAGCCTTCACCAAAGACTTTTTAGCCCGTCATCATATTCCTACAGCTGAGTATTCAAACTTTACTGACATTCCATTAGCTAAAGCGTACGTGACTGAACTGACGAGCAAAACAGGCTTTCCAGTTGTGATTAAAGCCGACGGTTTGGCTGCGGGTAAAGGGGTGATTATCGCCGCAGATCAAACCCAAGCTGATGCCGCCATTGATGACATGTTAGCAGGCAATAAGTTTGGTGATGCTGGTTCTCGCGTGGTGGTTGAAGAATTTTTAACAGGTGAAGAAGCCAGCTTTATCGTCATGGTAGACGGCAAAAATATTCTTGCTATGGCCACCAGCCAAGACCATAAAGCCCGTGATAATGGCGACTACGGCCCTAACACTGGCGGCATGGGTGCATACTCACCAGCTCCAGTGGTAACACAAGCTGTACACGACTGGACTATCGCTAATGTTATTCGCCCAACGGTTGATGGCATGGCGGCTGAAGGTAATGTCTATACTGGCTTTTTATACGCAGGTCTAATGATTGCACCAGACGGTAGCGCCAAAGTGCTTGAGTATAATTGCCGTTTTGGTGATCCTGAAACCCAACCGATCATGATGCGTTTGCAGTCTGATATTGTGGAGCTTTGCTTAGCCGCAACTCGTGGCGAATTAGACAAAGTCACTGCAGACTTCGACCCACGTGCGGCTGTTGGTGTTGTTATGGCTGCAGGCGGGTATCCTGACGCGTATAACAAAGGAGATGTGATTGACGGCTTAACCCTTGGCGATACTAACGGGAAAGTGTTCCATGCAGGAACCTGCATCAAAGACGGCCATGCAGTGACGAATGGTGGCCGCGTGTTATGTGCTACCGCATTAGGAAATACCGTCACTGAAGCACAAAAAGCGGCTTACGCATTAGTGAATACCATCCACTGGGATGATGTCTATTTCCGTACCGATATTGCTTATCGCGCAATAGCTCGTGAGCAAGCTAAAGGATAAATAGCGAGTATCATTTAGCCCATTATAAAAATCCCTGTGATGGCAACATCTCAGGGATTTTTCATTATTAACAACGTAGTGCGAAAAATTAATTACTGTTTAGATTATCCATCATCAGCCATTTTTTTGATTTAGATCACAAAAACATCTTATCCCATGGCGCAATCTACTAAGTCCAAAGGAGTGTGATGAGCTTTTCAGCTCTTCCAACTTCTGTACTTTAGATGGCCTATTCATAAAGATTTTGGAGGATTAAATGAAATTTTCTAGCGGCGACCTGATTTATCAAGGTGAAAAATCAGGGGTACACAACTGGAATACCGTGTCAGGAACCTCTTTTTATTGGCATCCTGATTGGTTACATATTGCAGAAGACATGACAGGTCACAGCGCGACAGCAAAACTCGATGTAGTCAAGGGAAAGGCGACTATAGCAGATGCTGAAAAGACCATAATAAGTCATTTAAATAAATAATCTGTGTCATAGCAATACTGATGTATTGCGCATATCGCTCTATTAACGCTCTTCGTTTCCATGAGGATACGTCTGGTAACACCAGGTATCCTCAGCGGCTATTTATTCACACTAAACCTTATATATCACATATATAACCACACAAAGTACTTAACCAAGCACACTCATAGTTAACAGTAATAAAACCCCATCATAAAAATACCTGTTAAGCCCAACAATGTTCGACTTAACAGGTATTTTTATGTCAGGATGTGGACCTGTTACGAATAAGTTACCAACCTATTACGATAACACTTAGCCAACTCACACGAATGAGATATTGGTCAAAAATAATAACAACAAGGGAAGTACTATGTCTCAATCGGCGCCACAAAACCCATCTCCATCCGAGCACAAAAAACCTACTTTATTCGATGCTCTTATCCCCGTTTTTGCACTAATTATTATGCTCGCGGCGGCAGTGTATCTTTTTTCATCAGACAGTTCCTCTGGCGCTAACCAAATTGCCCTAGTGCTGGCGGCGTGTATTGCGATGATTATCGGTTATAAAAATGGTTATAGCTGGAATCAAATGGAGCGCGGTATTGTAAAAAGTATTGGCGTAGCCACAGGCGCATTGCTGATTTTATTCAGCGTGGGGTCACTGATTGGTACTTGGATTCTCGCTGGTACAGTACCGACGATGATTTATTACGGTATGCAAATCCTTAACCCTGATTATTTTTACACCGCCTGCTGCTTACTGTGTGCAGTAGTCGCGCTGAGTATTGGTAGCTCTTGGACAGTAGCCGGTACGCTTGGTATTGCCTTGGTGGGAATTTCTTCAGCGATGGGATTAGATGTTAATATCACTGCTGGCGCTATTATCAGTGGCGCTTATTTTGGTGACAAAATGTCGCCAATGTCAGACACCACCAACCTTGCTCCAGCCGTTGCGGGTACAGATATTTTTAGCCACATTCGCCACATGACGTGGACCACTGTACCCAGCATTATCATTGCACTTATTGGTTTTACCTTTTTAGGCCTGACCGCAGATGCCGCACCAATTGAAAACCAACTGACCGATACTCTGGCATTACTGGATCAAACTTATCATCCGGGAATGCATTTATTAATACCATTATTAGTGGTGTTATATTTAGCGAACCGAAAAATGCCAGCATTCCCAACGGTCATATTAGGCACCTTGGCGGGCGCGGTATGTGCAGCGCTATTTCAGTTTGATAACGTGATAGCCTTTGTACACGATGACACCTTGCTACCCATTGTCGCCCTTGTGAAAGGTATCTGGATAGCCATGTTTGACGGCTATGTTGCTAACACTGGTGATGCTGTATTAGACAGCTTATTAAGTCGCGGCGGCATGAGCAGTATGGTAACGACAGTATGGCTCATACTGTGTGCGATGGCCTTTGGTGGCGTGATGGAAGTGACCGGATTATTAAGCCGCATTTTAGAAAGCATTCTTACTGTCGTAAGCGGTACCACCAGTTTGATCATTACCACTCTGGGAGTGTGTATTGGCGCTAACATCATTACTGCAGACCAATACATTGCCATCGTACTGCCAGGCAGAATGTTAAAAGTAGAGTACACTCGCCGTAAATTAGCCGCAGTTAATTTAAGCCGCACACTAGAAGATGCAGCAACAGTAACCAGCCCACTAGTACCTTGGAATACCTGTGGCGCATTTATGGCAAGTACCCTAGGTGTTGCAACTATCGCTTACCTACCCTACGCCTTTTTTAACCTAGTTTGCCCATTGGTGAGCGCTTCTTATGCTTATTTTAATTTTAAAATTGAGCCATTAGACGAAACTAAAATCAGCACAGGTGAAGTGGTCGGTTAACCAAAGCGATCTTTTAACCAGCCATAATGATAATAACCCCATTGCCCAAGCCGCCTTGCTTGGGTAAAGGGGAATCTCGGCAGTGGTTGCTGATACAAGGGTAGATTGGGCAAAGCTTCACCGGCAATACTTTGCGCTAAGCGATACGCAGCTTGGCTACTAAAAGACACTCCAGCACCGCAATATCCTAGGCTATACCCCACACCACCTTTGCTGTACACATGAGGCATATCATCCATTGCGGCAGCAATCCACCCGGTCCAGTTATAGGCAATGGCTTTATTAGTTAAGCTTGGAAAGCACTTATTTAACGCCATTTTTAAACGCTCGCCGTAAACAGGGTTAGCAGCATCTTTACCCCACACCGCGCCTCGGCCACCAAACAATAAACGGTTGTCGGGTAATAATCGGTAATAGTATTTTAAAATACGGGTATCCATGGTCACTTGATAAGTATGTAAACCCGCTTCTGTAAGCTCTTGAGCGGTAAGCGGCTGGGTCACAATAACATTGCTTAGTATTGGTAAAAACTTATCGTCTACGCGGTGATTAAACCGTTTAGGTGTATAAGCATTGCCAGCCATAATCACTTTATTGGCAACCAGTTCCCCACTGTCGGTGATCAGACGATGTTTGCCGCCCTCTTCAATCCAATCTAACACGCACGACTGTTCAGAAATCGTCACCCCTTGAGCTTGCACCATCGCTTTATAACCGAGCAGTAACTTTAACGGATTGACCCCAAAACCGTCTTTTAAGCGAAGCGCGCCAAAAGCTTGATGATGATCTAAATACTGCATCCGAAAGTCTTGGCTTGAAATAAATTCAGCGCCTGAATCTTGGTTACTTGCTAGGTTTTGTTGAATATAATTGGCGGCATTTTGCAGCGACACTAGCGCCTTGGGATTATGCGCCACTTTTAAGTATCCCGCCTCTTGCGGTTCACAAGCAATACAGTGCTGTTTTATCAGACCATCAACTCTAGCCACTGCTTGAGTAAACTCATCATATATCCCCTTAGTCGTCGCTAAGTCCCAACGCTGAGTCATTGCCGCATAACCTAAACGACCCGAGCCTTTTAATACAAAACCGGCATTGCGGGCACTGGCACCAAAACCGACTTGGTTGGCCTCAAGTACATGGCAATCAATATTAAATTCGGTTGCTAAATAATACGCCGTTAATAAGCCGGTATAGCCGCCCCCGATAATGGCGACATCAGTTTTTTGGCGGCCCAATAATGGTGCCGTCGGCTCGGGTAATGCTTGGGTGCTTGCCCAATAACTGGAGGCGAACTGTTGGTTATTGGGGTGAGAATTAATCAGCGGATCGTACATATTAGTCTTCTTTTTTTATTATTGATTTAGACAGTAGACATTAAAATACCAGCAACATTTCGCAGGCAACACAGTGACAATCTTCACCACATAACACGCAAATATAATCTTCGCCCATATAACGTTGATGCCAACGCTGAGGATGTTGTTTGATCAGCTTACCACCTGCCTTGGTAAAATAACGCACCGCAGCATTATTAGGGCTTTGCTGCCATAAATGACTCACTCCCGCCTTAGCGCCTTGTGCCATGACTGCCGCTTTAGAGGCTGCTAACAACTTACCACCAAGCCCTTGGCCGCGGCCAGATTCAGCAATGGTGTTTGATTTGAAATAACACACATCATTAAAATCAACGCCCCATCGATCAACAGTGCACCATTGATCTTGCGGCCATTGTCCTGCGGCATACGTTAACCGAAAGCCAATAAGTTGTTCATTTTCAAGTGCGACAAAATTGGCATTAATGCCCTTTTTTATCCCTTTATGGTAAATAGCTGTTAGTTCAGCCAAATCCATATAGCCACTTCCGTGGACGATTTCACCTAAGTTGATCACCGCGTCAAAGTCAGTGGCAGTAAGCTCTCTAATCATATTCATTTTATTATTATGAGTGTTAACACACTTTAGCACACGCCTATATTAGCGGCTACGATGTTAAGCCTTTGTAATAAATTGGCAAAAATTAGTTGAGATTCCTTATTCATACGGGTCGCAATTAAATAAAGAATTTTGATTATGATCCTATACTAGATCATCCAAATCCATGACAGCTTGAGCATTGGCCAGCAAACATCTACAGACAAAGTTTTAGAGTTTACCTCTCTTGAACATGGCAAAATAGGCTCACAAATTGGCCGATCATGCCCTGCGTTACACTCCCGCCGGATGCAAAAGTCAAATCATCAATGCACTCCACAATGGTCAAAAATACTTGTTCGTGCGCGACTCTGGCGCAGGTATACCCTTGATGATCTTAAACAATTGGCGATAATCACATTGTCGTTTAACGCTAATCAAAGCATGCCACAACTCGGCGTCTGGATACCATCATCAGACAGTCATTAGGCTTATTGAAATATAATTGGAATAGACAGCCAACTGAGTGTAGGCAGTGAATTTAAGATAGAGCTTGGTTACGCAGGGTTAATCTCATTTTTGAATAGCAAATGATCAGCAATTTAATTCATGGCCTCAATGGTACTGACCAAGTTGTATCTACCGTTGAGCTTTACTTTAACTAATTGCCTGCAGCAGGCTATCGTGCAGATAATTCAGCGAGACGCCACAAGCACATCCATGTGGGCTTAACCAAAACATCCCTGTTTTGGATACTCTCTGACTCATCTACACCTGCGATTTAGCCTTATGGCTTATGCTAGGTAAGAGATAAACAAAACACAGACAAACAATTCGAAATCAACGAGTTTGTACTGTGGTGTAAGCACTCAATCCTAATAATCCTAATTCGAATTAACTATTTCAGCTGTAGTGGCACACGAAACTTCACTCTACTAACTGTTTCCGTACCTTGTTTTAAATCTCCACCTATTTTTCCTACGCCCGCAATACTTAATTTTGCTCCTCCATCTTTTGATGTCGATTCTGTTACTGCGATGTCAAAGTCTACGTGTGTAACAAAACCATCATCATGTCTGAACATATTGATGGACTGTAACTTGTCTATGCTCCCAAAGACTTGGACTTTTTATAAGTAGTTTTATTCTCTTGAACCGCTTCACTAACTTGTTTCAGTATTTCAGCCACGAACTCTTTTACATCCATTTTAAAATACTCCTATTAATAGATTCGTTTACTATTTTGTTAATTAACTTTATACGTTTGAGTTATTTCTACGATGCAAAAATTATTTGTTCAGTATGGTAAATATCGAATTCAAATTATTCAGTAATGCTTTTCTAACTTAAGATGCTATATGCACTTTATTTTTTCGTTACATTTTTATACCCAAATAAAGCTAGTTTTTTGTTCTAATTATATATTTCAATATTTTATAAATTTTCATTTACGATTACGGTCGTTACTAGACTGTAGTTTCATTATGTTTCTTGCTCTATCACTTTCGGGATTCAATACATTGAGGCTGTTGAAGAAAATAGCGTGAGTCCAGACATGGATGTCTGGCTAGCTTTCAAGGTACAGGATGTACCATCGGAAGCGTTAGCATTTTCGAATAAGGCCGAAGACGGTTAAAGATGAAGCCAAAAGCTGGATCAATCCCCATGGCGACTTTTCGCAGCTCTTGTTTTGTAAATAGCGAAAATGTTGCGGGGCGGCTGGGAGCTCCAAGAGGGAACAGCCGTTGGTTTCCTCTTGGTCTGGTGTGGGCGAAGCGCCACGACGTTAGTGGCCGTAGGCCATAAAACCTATATAATAAAGCATAAATAATTAAAAACAGTTGGATTCCGGCTCACAAGCATTACCGGAAAGACGTAAAATAGAAAAATTAACCGCTCAAATTTAAAAAACAAAAAACGAGCAACAAAAAAGCGAATCCGAAGATTCGCTTTTTTTGTTAGTCAGTACCACTAAATTACTTGTGGTATTTACCAGACAACTCATGCACAGAATTGATAAATGCACCTGCATGTTCAGGATCAACATGTTGATGAATGCCATGGCCTAAGTTAAATACATGGCCAGTACCTTCACCGTAACTTGCTAGAATTTGATCAACTTCTTGATGAATACGCTCTGGCGAAGCATACAACATTGATGGGTCCATGTTGCCTTGTAAAGCCACTTTATGACCTACGCGGCGACGAGCATCACCAATATCAACAGTCCAATCTAAACCTAATGCATCACAACCGGTTTCAGCCATAGACTCTAACCATAATCCGCCGCCCTTAGTGAACAAGGTAACAGGCACTTTACGGCCGTCAGCAAAACGGGTTAAACCATCAACAATTTTTTGCATGTAACGTAATGAGAACTCACGGTAAGCGTGATGCGATAATGCACCGCCCCACGAGTCGAATATCATTAACGATTGTGCGCCGTTAGCCACCTGAGCATTAAGATATAACACTACTGAGTCTGCTAACTTGTCTAATAACATGTGCAATGCAGCAGGTTCTGCATAGGCCATACGCTTAATTTTTTCGAAGGTTTTGCTTGAACCACCTTCAACCATATAAGTGGCTAAAGTCCAAGGTGAACCAGAGAAACCGATTAATGGCACTGAACCATTTAATTCACGGCGAATGGTGCTCACAGCACGCATTACATAACCTAGCTCGTCTTCTGGATCAGGAATAGATAATTTTTTAATGGCATCGATTGTGTCAGTTGGACGCTCAAAACGAGGACCTTCACCCGCTTCAAAGTACAAGCCTAGGCCCATTGCATCTGGCACAGTCAGGATATCTGAGAATAAAATCGCAGCATCTAAATCATAACGACGTAATGGCTGTAATGTCACTTCACAAGCGAGTTCTGCATTACGACATAACGACATAAAGTCACCAGCCTGGGCACGAACTTCTTTGTACTCAGGTAAATAACGGCCTGCTTGACGCATCATCCAAACTGGAGTGACATCGACTGGCTGCTTTAGCAACGCACGTAAATAACGATCATTTTTTTAATTCTGCCATGTGGACTTTGTTCCTAGACTGTTATGATTTCTGCTGGGCGTTAGTTTAGCACTTACGCGATTAATGTAACCACTGATGCCGAATTTATGTGAGCTAATCCTAAATCTATTGGCGATTTTATTAGCACAACCGCCCTTGTGCTCACAAAACGCTCAACTCTGATGTGTAAATCGCAATTTATCGGATTAAAAGTTGCGTCGAGTTATCGGGTTTGGTATTAAAAAGTGTGCGCTAGCAAGAACAATCAAGAAGCCCGACACATCGAGCCTTTGAAAACTTAGTTACCCCGTGATGGCATGCCCATCACGGGGTTTTTTATGAGTGTGGTTTTAATATCTGATGTCTTTTGCACAAAAATGGCTTATTCCTAGGCAAATAAAATAAAACAGTTGATCGTTATATACTTTGTCCAATACATTAGTTGTTATAGAAAAACGGCTAATTAGAGAGAAAACATGCTAACTAAATTAGAAAAAGCAGAGAAACGCTGGGGTGGTTCTCATAATTTGATCGACCAATGGATTAATCATCGCCGTAAATTATTGATCCAATATTTTATCGTTGCAGGTTTAGCACCCTATTCTCGTAGCGAAAAATCACTTCCTAGCATGGATCAAGTAAAACAGTTTTGCGCTCAATTAGTTGATTATGTTTCGGAAGGCCACTTTGAGGTGTACAACAATGTTGTTAAAGCCTGTGAAAAGTTTGGTGAAGCCAGTATAGAAACCGCTAATGGCTTATTGCCAATGATAAGTGAAAGCACTGACATCGCATTAGACTTTAATGATAAATATACCGATGCGGTAGACGAACAAGTATTGTATCAACTCGACAACGATTTATCCCATTTGGCACAAGCAATGGAGTCACGTTTCGAATTAGAAGATGAGCTAATAGAACTACTATACCAACGCCTTCCTTAAGTGGAACGGTTGCTTAAAAGTGCGACGTTTACGCACTTTTAAATGCCGTGGGAATTTTACTATAACAAGTTTATATTACTGCCAATATTATTGACGCTTACGCCAGTTTTCAGGTATCTCAACTTGTGACCATAATTGTTGACATAACTCTTGCGGTTGCTGCCAATCCCCCATTTTTATCCACTTAGCCAATGCATCTCCTATTTGCGGATACGCGATAGGCTTAGGTGATGGACTTTTCAACCAGCGTTTCAGCACCACAGGATCTAACGTTTGCATACTATCTGCGGCGGCGAGTAATTGTAACGCTGCAACATTGGCTGATTGCTCATACTGTCCCTGTAGAGGTTTAACTAATAATTTCTTACCTAATGTCATCGCTTCACTGGCTAACTCAAAACCAGCATTACCCATAACGCCACCGCACTGCGCCATGTGCTGCTTAAAACCATCGCGATCAAAGCCATGCCAATGAATGTGATCCGATAACGGTTTCAAAGGTTGTGTACTGTGATAAACAAAAAAGTGGTATTGATCAAAGGGTGCTAAAAATTCAGCGACGCTATCGGCATCCTCAAACGGTAAATACACCAGAATTTGATGACTATGATCGCCGCCATTGGGTGAGACCTCAACAAAAGGAGGTAAAATAGGAAAGCCAAAGTGATGCCAGTGACAGCCTAAAGCAATATCCACTGGTGCAAAATGTTTTAGTAAATACTCATTAAACCAGCTATTACCCTGTTTAGGCACAGGATATTGTAATGCCGCCTGATGACTAATGGCAATTGATGGAACATTTTGTTGCTTTGCAGCCCAGGCACTCACGGGTTCAAAATCATTCAACACTAAATCATAACCTGATAAATCTAACTGTTTTATCTCAGATAAGATTGAGGTTTTCATATTGGACATGACCGTTTTTGCAGTATTAACACGGCCACTTTCAGTCACGAATGTCATACCATTTCGAGTCTGATAATCGCCAAAGCATTGCATATCGAAATAATGTTGGGGTGCGCGACCAGAGAATAAAAAATCAACATCAATATTCTGTTGCTTAAGCGCTTTAGACATCACACGAGCGCGACTGATATGGCCATTCCCAGTGCCTTGAACTCCGTACAAAATTTTCATGTTAGCTCACTTTCCTTGACGGCTTATTAATTAAGATTGCAAGACGCTACACTGGTTACCACATACGCTGTGGCACTATGAAGGATTACCATATATGTCGCTATAATATGAATTGTTCAACAAATAATACGCTTGCGATCCCTAACCCTGCTCCAGCAATAATATCCATAGGGTAGTGCACTCCAAGAGAGATACGTGAAATGCCGACAAAGCACGCCCAGGCAAAGGCTACTGGGGCCAAGGCAGGAAAAACCACATTGATGACACTAGCAAACAAAAATGCACCTGCGGTATGCCCTGAAGGTAAACTAAATTTGTCTGAAGGCTCATAACTTGACGTAAAACCGGCTAATGCGTGACATGGACGATGACGTCGAATAGTATTTTTCAACAATAAATACAACGGAAATTCAACGACAAAACTGCCAAGTGCCAAATTAAAAAGATGCTGCCCATTTGGATGAAGAAATAATAATGCGACAGATAGATACGCATAATAATGTCCATCTCCTGTTGCTGACACACGTTTAGCCGCCACATTTAAGCCGTTATCTCGGCTAAATTGTACAATCCAATAAAAACAATATTTATCTAACTGACTGATACTTATCTTCATGCTTGCCTCCATGCCAAACGTCAGCAATATTATTGCGCTAATATTAGCCTGACTAAAGTTATGTATTTGTTAACAGTCTGAATAATAGAGTGAGGGAATGAACGCGAGGTGACAGTTAGCCTAAGGTTTTGTGACAGCTCAAATGAATCAACTGCCTGCTGGGATATGTTAGATCATCGCTAGTCAAGGTGAGCGTCGTCAAAGTGTGTTGGGCTATACAGCTAACTAATACAATCAATAGCAGATGATTAATTCCCATAAAAATACCCCCGCATACAAGTATGCGGGGGTATTTTTTAGAAGCTTAGCGTAAGTGGAGTCAACCCACTTTGACAAACGTTATGCCGTTTGCGCCTGCTGACCTTTATTACGATAAATCTTCACTAAGTGATAAATATTAATACATGCAACAAAGGCATTCATGCCCGCCACTGGCCACGCTTCAATTGCATATCCATAAGCAACAAAAAAAGCACAACCGGTAAAATTTAACCATCTTAGTAAAATGATGTCTTTCATCATCAGAGAAATGGCAACCATAACTGATGCAACATACCCTAAGATTTCAATAATATTGATATTTTCCATAAGAACCTCTGTATCAGGCTCTCTGCCTTCCGTAAGCGTAACGAGGATTCCATGCCCCTAAAGCTAGCATTATTTTGTAAACTAACATTAATTAATCTACCAATATGCTAACAAACTGCTGAGTAAAAATGTAATTAAAAAACGTATTAGGATGACCTAAATCAACATATATCAACTAATACATTCAATTTGAAAGAAAATTACTTCCAAATCTGATCCCTGTTCTGTATTTAGGTCAATGGCATATTTAGGCATATGTAACACCATAAGTTGATTTATAACAATCCGGTGATTGATAAGGCTTTTATTTTCATAAAAAGCTCATATAATTCATTTAACTTTGCTTTACCCAGCATTTTACCTTTGCTGTCCAACAGGAGTTAAATATGGAATACAACACCTCAGAACTTTGCGACATGTATATAGATGTAGTCGATGTCGTTGAACCAATGTTCAGTAACTACGGTGGTTGCAGCTCCTTCGGTGGCTCAATCAGTACAATTAAGTGTTTTGAAGATAATGGTCTGATTGCAGAAGCCTTAGAAGAAGACGGTGAAGGTAAAGTATTACTTGTAGATGGCGGTGGCTCATTAAGACGCGCTCTGCTTGATGCCAGAATAGCTGAACTAGCTGTTGCCAATAACTGGGAAGGTATTCTCATTTACGGTTCAGTGCGCGATGTTGATGCTCTTGAAGAACTTGATATTGGTATTCAGGCACTTGCTTCAATTCCTGTGGGAGCTGAAAGTAACGGAGTAGGCGAAATCGAAATTCCAGTTAATTTTGGTGGGGTAACCTTCTTACCTGGTGACCATATCTATGCCGATAACACCGGTGTTATTTTATCGCCAGAACCATTAGATATTGATTAATGACTTCATAGCCGATTTCGCTTTGTAAAAAGCTGGCAAACGATTACTTTAAAAACCAGCTATGCTGGTTTTTTTATGGCTATACCTAAGCGACCTGAATATGCTTAGTTCAGCAAAAATAGCTTGGTTGTTAGACAAAGTAATCATTTTCATGGGTTAGTTATTCTCCATCTAGAATGGTTAACGCAAGCTGGCGGCCAAAAACACTGGCCCTTTGGAGTCCATCATCGGCCCTGTTTCGTGGTCTAGAAATGCATACAATGACAGCGTCATTAGATTGTATTTTTAACTCGAATTGAAACCGATGATGAGACTCTGAATCTTGTCTTTCAGGTAATTTGGAGAATCATCATGTTTAGTGCATTTACCCAACAGCACTGCGATAGCTTATTAACCTTGCGGCCTAATGAAACAAAACTCGGTCAGCAAGTTTATCTGGCATCGACACAATGGTCATTAGCACAAAATGCCCAGCAGGCTAAATCTGCTGGCGCACAGTTTGCCATTATCGCCATTACAGAAGATGTTGGACCAAGGGCTAATTTAGGCCGGGGTGGAGCGGATGATGCCTTTATCGCCAGCATGCAGCAGTTGTTAAACTTACAGTCCAATCGCTTTCTTAATGGCAATGAATGTGCCATTTTGGGGCAAATTAGTCTTGACCATTCGCTACCCATAACCGCAAGTATTGAACAATTACGTGATGCAACTGCGCAATTAGATGACATCGTTATTACTGCGATAAGTGATGTAATGCAAGCCGGGTTAGAACCTATCGTCATTGGCGGCGGCCACAACAATGCCTATGGATTATTGATGGCGACTAAGGCTATTACAGGCTTACCCGTTGCAGCGGTAAACCTTGATCCTCACAGTGACTTTAGACCGCGTGAAGGCCGCCATAGTGGTAATGGGTTCAGTTACGCGGCAGCTAATGGCGCCCTCGACCATTATCATATCCTTGGATTGCACGAGCTAAAAAACAGCGAACAAACCCTAGAACAACTGAGTTTGTTTGGCGCTACATGGAACAGTGTTCAACAAATTTGGATCCGGCGTGAACTGTCACTAGAAACTGCATTAAAACAGATCGCTAAATCATTAAATCAAACCCAATTGCCAGTAGCATTAGAGCTTGATGTCGATGCGATTGCCAATATGCCTAGCAGCGCGGCTACCTTTGCCGGTATTCCGCTCCTCGATGCCTGTCATTATGTGCACTATATCGCTAAGCATTGTTCATGTCGTTATGCTCATTTTGCCGAAGCCGCTCCAGCATGTCATCACGCAGGGATAGATGCGGGATATCGCGATGCAGGCCAAAGTCTAAGCGAGCTAATCTATGCATATATTCAGGGACGACTAACTTGTCTCAATTAGAATCAGTAGCAGCTATTCATTAAACACTAATTTTATGCTCTAATGCAGTGCAAATTTTTAGCCCTAATAGTGGATATTTATTGAGGCTAATTGGCGCGAAGATCATTGCTATGTTCAAGTTGATGTGGAATGTATATTAGGTGTAAAGCAAGACAACTAATTGATTGTTGTCACACTCTCACACCGCAACATTTCAGCAATCATTCGCAATGGCATACACTTGCTATTAATAATCGCACATTATAGGAATATACCGATGTCTGAAGGCGAACCAAAAAACACTCATTTTGGATATAAAACTGTCGAAGCCGATAAAAAAGCAGACTTAGTCGCTGATGTGTTTCATTCCGTCGCGGCAAAATACGACATTATGAATGACGTAATGTCTTTTGGTATTCATCGCTTTTGGAAGCGTCACACTATTGAAGTCGCTGCAGCTCGCCCAGGTATGAAAGTGCTTGATTTAGCCGGTGGAACAGGTGATTTAACCGCTAAGTTCTCTCATTTAGTTGGCGAACGTGGCCAAGTGGTACTTGCCGATATTAATGATTCTATGCTCAAAGTGGGTCGCACTAAATTACGCGACAAAGGCATAGTCAATAACGTCAGCTATGTGCAAGCTAACGCTGAAGCACTGCCGTTTCCAGATAACCATTTTGATATCATTACTATTGCGTTTGGTTTACGTAATGTAACCGATAAAGATGCCGCGTTACGCTCGATGAAGCGCGTCTTAAAACCGGGTGGGAAACTTTTAGTATTGGAATTTTCTACCCCAAAACATGAGTTAATGCGCAAAGTGTACGACATGTACAGCTTTAAAGTATTGCCAAAAATGGGCGCGATAATCACCAAAGATGCTGACAGCTACGAATACCTAGCTGAATCTATTCGTATGCACCCAGACCAAGAAACCCTTAAGCAAATGATGATAGATGCTGGGTTTGAGCAAGTTGACTACACCAATATGACAGACGGCGTTGTCGCATTGCACAGAGGTTATAAGTTCTAATGATGCCTAATCACTTTGCTTTGCTAACTTGTGCCGCGATAGAAACCGCTTTTAACCAACTGCCAGCACAGGCTAAAAGTGACTATGCGCGACAAAAATCATTGCACGGCAAAGTATTTTGTATCCAGTTAAGCCAGTTAAATTGGCCTATTTACTTAGTATTTGCTAAGCAAGTTCAAGTACTTAGCCATTATGAAGGTGACATTGCGGTAACTGTGCGCGCTGATATATCGACTTTATATCAGCTTACCGAAGGTGCCAACTTAACTGAGCTAATCAAACAAGATAAGCTCAGCTTGCAGGGTGATATTCAATTATTACAATCATTAAGCCACTATTTACAGCACATTCATGTTGATTTTGCCGAGCCATTATCACGCTATATCGGTGATGCTCCGACACATAAAATTGTCTCTGGCGCCAAACAATTTAGCCATGATATTAAGCAAGTCATTCATAAAACACGCTCGCACATCAGCCAGTTAACCACTGAAGAATATCGTCTGGCACCGCATAAAATTGAATGGCTACATTTTCGTGATAATCTGGATGAGCTCGTTAGCCAAACCGATAGTATTGAAGCCAAAATAGCCCAATTAAGAGAAAACATAACTCAATGACAACTGCAAGTATCAGGCGTGGTTACCATGTCATTAAAACCATTTTACATTTTGGCTTAGATGACCTAATTCCTCGACACAAAAAGCCCTGGTATTTCTCAATCCTGCGCAATAGCCTGTTTTGGATCCGTAATAAACACAAAGATAAATCACCTGCCGAACGCTTAAAACTGGCGATGCAAGATTTAGGGCCAGTGTACATCAAACTAGGGCAGATGCTGTCGACTCGTAGAGATTTACTTGACGACGAATGGGCTTATCAATTGGCTATGCTGCAAGACAGAGTACCGCCGTTTGATTCTGCTTTAGCACGTCAAGCGATCGAAGCTGAACTGGGTGCACCCATCACGACCTACTTTGATGATTTTAACGATACCCCATTAGCATCAGCCTCAATTTCACAAGTGCATACTGCAACCTTAAAATCTAACGGTAAAGCTGTGGTGCTTAAAGTATTACGCCCAAATGTTGAGCAGCAAATTTTAGCTGATCTCCAGTTAATGACGCAAACAGCCAATATCCTGGAAGCTATATTAGGTGAAGGTAATCGTTTACGCCCTGCTGAAGTGATTGAAGATTATCAAACCACTATTTTGGGCGAGCTAAATCTTAAACTCGAAGCACTTAACGCCATCAGGCTGCGCAATAATTTTATTGATTCCAATTCGCTGTACGTTCCATTTGTATACGAAGAACACAGCTACCAACGGTTAATGGTCATGGAACGTATTTACGGTATTCCAGTTTCTGATACCGAAGCGCTACGCGCACAAGGAACCAACTTTAAACTGCTTGCCGAACGTGGCGTAGAACTCTTTTTTACTCAAGTATTTCGCGATAATTTTTTCCATGCCGATATGCACCCGGGTAACATCTTTATCAGTCGTGAACATCCAGATGACCCATTCTATATAGGTCTAGACTGCGGCATTATGGGTACCTTAACCGAGGTGGATAAGCGCTATCTTGCAGAAAACTTTTTAGCTTTTTTTAATCGCGACTATCACCGCATTGCTCAGCTGTATATTGAGTCTGGCTGGGTGTCAGAACACACAGATATCATTGCTTTTGAACAAGCTGTAAAAGTAGTGTGCGAACCCATGTTTAACAAACCACTTGATGAAATATCATTTGGCCATGTATTGCTGGAGCTGTTTAGAACAGCTCGCCACTTTGATATTGTGGTGCAACCACAGCTGGTATTATTGGAAAAAACCTTACTGTATATTGAAGGTTTAGGCCGCCAGTTATATCCACAATTAGATTTATGGCAAACGGCAAAACCCTTCCTAGAAAACTGGATGTCTGAGCAAGTCGGCCCTAAAGCCATGTTCAAAAAAGTCAAATCCAATGCACCGTTTTGGGCAGATAAACTCCCTGAATTTCCTGAACTGATTTATGATAACTTAAAATTAGGCCGTAAATTACTCGGCACCCAACAGCAGATGCTTGATAAGTACCTAAAATATCAGCAAAAATCTCACAAAAGTAATTATCTACTTATCACTTCTGCTGTATTATTGATCTGTGGCACAATTTTATTTACTCAGATAGCTACACTATGGCCAGCGTATACCTGTATTAGTGTTGGTATATTAATTTGGGCGGTAGGATGGCGATCTAGACCAAAGAATCGTAAATTTTAGCTAGCACTAATTTATGAGACGTTCATAATACTTAAAGAATTGGGTGGTATTGTGGATTTTGAAATAATTTTTTTACAAAAACCATTTTTTATTTAAAGAGGATAATCTTCATGGGCGGCATCAGTATTTGGCAGCTTCTAATCGTAGCGTTAATTGTCATTCTATTATTTGGAACTAAAAAATTACGTTCTTTGGGCGGTGATTTAGGCGGGGCAGTAAAAGGCTTTAAAAACGCCATGACACCAGAAGATGAAAGTAAATCATTAGAAGATAAAGACAAGACAGCAGCAACCTCGCAACAGGCTGACGAAAAGCAACCTGAATCTAAAGATAAACAGGCGTAATTTATTATGTTTGACGGTATCGGCTTTATGGAGCTGCTGCTGATCGGTATTTTGGGGCTAGTGGTTCTCGGCCCCGAAAGACTTCCGATTGCAGTGCGTTCAGTAACGGGTTGGATCCGCGCACTCAAGCGCATGGCTAACTCTGTCAAAGATGAACTTGAACAAGAGCTTAAAATTGATCAGTTGCATGCTGATTTAAAAAAAGCGGAAAGCAAAGGCTTATCTGGTTTATCGCCAGAGCTACAAGAATCAATTGATCAGTTAAAAAAAGCGGCTGCATCTGTGAATCGACCTTACAAAGTTGAAGACACATCACCTGTTACTCCAGCAAAACCAACTGAACCTTCGGCCCCTGTCGCAGAAGCTAAGTCATCAGAAGTGACTAGCGAAAGCAGCTCAACCCCTAAATAAAACGGATAATTCATGTCGCAACAGCAACCGCTTATTAGCCATTTGCTTGAATTACGTAATAAATTGCTTAAAGCCATTGGCAGCGTATTATTGGTATTTATTGCTATTGTGTATTGGGCCAACGATATTTATCACTACATCGCCCTACCATTAATGCGATCGCTGCCAGCAACAGGTAGCATGATTGCAACCGACGTGGCTGCACCCTTTTTTGCACCATTTAAACTAACATTGGTGTTAGCATTTTTCATTGCCATTCCCTATGTCCTTTATCAAGTATGGTCGTTTGTTGCCCCTGGGTTATACAAACATGAAAAGCGCTTAGTCGTGCCCTTATTGGCTAGTAGCACCTTGCTGTTTTACCTTGGAATAGCCTTTGCTTACTACATCGTTTTTCCGGTTGTTTTCGGCTTTTTTACCAGCGTAGTTCCTGAAGGCGTTCAAGTCGCTACTGATATCAGCAGTTATTTGAGTTTTATTTTAAAGCTGTTTTTTGCTTTTGGTTTAGCCTTTGAAATTCCAGTAGCAGTGGTTTTACTTTGTTGGGCGGGTGTCACTACACCTGACGAGTTACGCCAAAAACGTCCTTATATCGTTGTCGGCGCCTTTGTTATTGGTATGATACTGACACCACCAGATATTATCTCGCAGACTATGCTAGCAATCCCAATGCTGTTATTGTTTGAAGGTGGGCTAATCGCTGCACGTTTTTACAGTAAAAATGAAGATGACGAGCCAGAGAACGAACAAGCTGATAGTTAGGCAATAGCACAAGTCTCTAAGGCTCAGAAGCAAATAATAATAAGGAACAATCAATGCGTTTAAGTTTAATTGCTGCTGGGATCATATTGATGTCAGCTAATGCATATGCCAATACCAATCTTGGTCAGCAGCTGTCTATATGCGCCGCTAAAACCGACAAAACGGCGCGATTGACCTGTTATGACACATTAGCGGCGAATGCTAAACCCAGTGCCCATATTATGGCTACAGCAAGCCCTGTCAATTCTATAGCACCTGAAGTCGCGACAGTCCCAGCCGCTGCAGTATCTGTTGTTGCCAGCCCAAAAGCATTAAGCGTTGATGATTTTGGATTGCAAAAGAAAGTAATAGAAGATGAAGTCAGTAAGATTTACTCCGAGGTTGTTAGCGTTAAAAAAGATGCTTTAGGCGCATTTATAATCACATTGAACAATGGCCAAGTGTGGAAACAAAATAGCTCCAAGTATTATAAAATCAAAAAGGGTCAACACATATTCATTGAAACGGGTGCATTAAACTCATTTTTATTAGGCAGTGATGATCGTAATGCGACGACTCGAGTTAAACGATTAAAGTAGCCTGATTACTTTGATTATGATGACATGACTCAATACATCGACATTGCTGTCAATCTGCTTAGCGAAAGGCTTAAGCACGATATTGACACTGTTATTAATGATGCGGCGAAACACCATGTTTCGCCGTTAATTGTTATTGGCAGCGATCTCGATGAAAGCACTGAAGCCATATCAACCTGCCAAAAATATCCTCAACAACTCTACTGTACTACCGGTGTTCATCCCCATCATGCATCCTCTTGGGATCAACACAGCAAAACACGTTTAACACAACTTGCGCAGCAAGATACTGTGGTGGCGATTGGTGAGTGTGGCCTTGATTACAATCGTGACTTCTCCCCGCGTACAGCCCAAAGAAAAGCATTTTCCGCCCAATTAGAACTGGCTTGTGAACTCAATATGCCGGTTTTAATGCATTGCCGTGAAGCCCACAGCGACTTTATTGCCATAGTAAATGAATATCGAACTCAACTTCCAAATGCTTTACTTCACTGCTTTACGGGTAACAGAGATGAGTTGATTGAATGCCTAGACACAGATTTATATATTGGTATTACGGGGTGGATTTGTGATGAACGCCGAGGCCAAGATTTAGCAAAACTAGTACCTTTGATCCCCAATAATCGCATAATGGCAGAAACAGATAGCCCCTATTTATTACCGCGCAGCATGCGACCTAAACCAAAATCGAGTAAGAACCTACCCCAATACTTACCTTATATTGTTGAGTATATGGCTAATTTACGTCAACAGTCGCCGATATTATTAGCGCAACAATGTTACCAAAACAGTTGTGATTTTTTCCAACTACCTATGGTTCTACACACGAGTAACGACGCATTATGAGCATAAAATATCGTTGTTTGACGCTGTACAATCAATATCATGTTAGGATTATTGTTGGACTTTTTTTACTGCTCATTAGCCAAAGTAGTTGGTCTAATACCCTTTACCCTACTCCGC
The DNA here is from genome assembly GCF_021560015.1 of Shewanella vesiculosa. Lineage (NCBI taxonomy): Bacteria > Pseudomonadati > Pseudomonadota > Gammaproteobacteria > Alteromonadales > Shewanellaceae > Shewanella > Shewanella vesiculosa. The sequence goes on from NZ_CP073588.1 coordinate 2,981,732, forward strand.
TGCGGCTAACCGCTAATTCCATCACCAAAATTGAATTGCAAGACTGGGTATATGCCAATCAAAGTAACGACATTGAAACCCTAAGCCAATTATTACAACAGCCAGAAAATAGCTGGAAAAAGCTCAACACAGATCAACCCTATAAAATAGGCGTTAAAAACTATTGGGTGAGTTTTAGTATATTTACGCCCAATGATCATCTTGCACGCATTATTGCCTTAGACAATCCTTTGCTCGACAGCGTTAAAATATACCACCTGATTAATGGGGAACTGGTCAGCACTGAAGTCATGGGAGATACATTACCGTTTAAGCAACGGCCATTACAAAGTAATATTTTTTTATATCCCGTTAACTTTGAACCTGGTGATACCCATACTTTTTATCTCAAAATCGATAATAAAGGTACCATCAGCTTACCATTGATATTGTGGTCATCGAATGATCTTACCCAACTGACCGAAACCAAGAACTTGTTCAGTGGCATGCAAATAGGTGTACTACTTGCGATTTGCTTGTTCAGTTTATTCATTGCACTTGCTTCTGCATCTTTTAGTTACAGTTATTACAGCGGCTATGTATTAGGGCTCACGATACTCTCGGCGTCAATACACGGAGTATCATTTCGCTATTTGTGGCCTCAATGGCCCATTATGCAGCAGTATATTTTCATTATTGTTATCCCCTTAACCCTGGGATTTTCATTGATGTTTACTGAAAAAGTTTTACAACTTAAATATCATAATCTGAAAATGTTACGTATATGCCGCATCATGGCAGTACTGAGTTTTGGGTTAACGATTGTCATGCCATTTATTAATTACAGCTCTGCCCTGTATGTATTGGTATTTGTGGTATTAACAATCAGTACTATCTTGATGGCATTCTCCTTGATCCAAGCCTTCGGCGGCCAACGGAATGCCCCTTTATACGCCATTGGCCGTATGGGATTTATGTTGGGTTGTATTGTTACAGGACTCATTTATCTTGGCCTGATCTCTACCAATATATCGCCGCAAATACCCATAATGCTAGGGCTGACCTTTGAAGTTATTACTATGGCTGCAGTGCTTGCGTTACGCTATAACGATGAACGAAAAGCCAAATTTGAGATCCAGCAACACACGTTAGAACAAGCCCAAAAATTGCGTGAAACCCGCGAAGAAGCACTTCGAAGTGAAGCAGAGAACAGTGAAAAATTGGAAAAAATGGTACAAGAGCGTACCCTTGAGTTAGAAATTACCTTGCGCGAACTGAGTGAGGTTAATCAAAAGCTCACTGAGCAAAATACTATCGATAGCCTGACAGGGGTAAAAAACCGCAGCGCTTTTGATCGCCGTCTCATTGCTGAAGGTCGTATTAGCCGTCGTCAGCAAACACCAATGTCTTTGCTAATGATTGATATCGATAAATTTAAAAATATTAATGACAAATATGGACACCTTGGTGGCGACCACACCATAAGGGCAATAGCCAACACACTGTCTGAATACGTAAAACGTCCAACGGATCTCGTATCACGTTTTGGTGGTGAAGAATTTGCTATTATTTTGCCTTGCACAGATATTGAAGGTGCTCTGCTCGTTGCAGAGCAAATTCGCCAAGCCGTTAGTGAACTCAACATAGTACACAATGAAGACATAATACCCGTTACTGTTAGCATTGGTATTAGCGAGACCATTATCGACAGTGATGAGCATCCAATGTTATTACTAGAACAAGCAGATAAAGCCCTGTATCAAGCTAAACGCAGTGGTCGAAACCAAGTCTGCTATTACCAGCGTGAAACAGACACGATCTAAACCAGGAGTCGAAATTGAATATTATTACCAGTGCTTTTCCACAGCGCAGAATGCGCCGCATGCGTAAACATGAATTTAGCCGTCGTTTAATGTCTGAGAATACTTTAACCGTTAACGATCTGATTTATCCAATGTTCGTGTTGGAAGGTTTTCAACGTTCAGAGAAAATTGCTTCAATGCCGGGTATCGAGCGTTTTTCAGTTGATCTATTATTAAAAGAGGCCGCTGAACTGGTTGAACTTGGTATTCCACTTATCGCGTTATTCCCGGTAACACCGGCAGATAAAAAGAGCTTACTTGCAGAAGAGTCTTATAATCCTGATGGTTTAGTACAACGTGCAGTACGTGAATTAAAGCAAGCATTCCCACAGCTTGGCATCATGACTGACGTAGCCTTAGATCCTTACACGACTCATGGGCAAGACGGTATCATTGATGATACGGGTTATATCCTCAATGACATCACTACAGACATTTTAGTCAAACAAGCGCTATCACATGCTGCTGCAGGTGCTGATATTGTCGCGCCATCAGACATGATGGACGGTCGTATTGGCGCAATTCGCCAAGCTCTAGAAGCTAATGGCTTTGTGAATACCCAAATTATGGCTTATTCCGCTAAATATTCATCCAGCTATTATGGACCATTTCGTGATGCTGTCGGATCGGCTAGCAACCTAAAAGGTGGCAATAAACACAGTTATCAAATGGATCCTGCCAATAGCGACGAAGCATTACATGAAGTGGCATTAGATATCCAAGAAGGTGCCGACATGGTAATGGTTAAGCCCGGTATGCCATATCTAGACATAGTACACCGCGTTAAAACAGAATTAGCGGTACCGACTTTTGCTTATCAAGTCAGCGGTGAATACGCCATGCACATGGCCGCTATTCAAAACGGTTGGCTTGCAGAAAAATCCATTGTCATGGAGTCGTTACTTTGCTTTAAACGCGCTGGTGCCGACGGTATTTTAACCTACTTTGCTAAACGCGCGGCCCAGTGGCTTAAAGAGCAAAACCAATAAAACTCGCTTATTGAGGTATTAAGCCAATCCATTCAGGGTTGGCTTTTTATTTTATACTCCAGACTCTGCACTAGCATTAACCCTATTGAGTAAGTGAATTCTCCTATTATCGTGATCAGCATTGCATCATAAGCTATCGCCTCTTAACAGACTTGATTAAGCATGCTTGAATACACTCAAGTACAGTATTTTCTTCTTAAGCGAGACATTATCATGCACAATAACGTTAGAACATTATTGGCCACAACCGCACTCTTTTTCAGTACCCAAATGTTGCCTATGGCCGCATCAGCAAATCCTGGATGCGCATTTGAAAAAGATCAACAAGGCTTTATTGCAACATGCAGCGAGGAGAAACAAGAAGTGATTTTAACTGGCATAATCCAACCACAAACTCTAACAACTCAATTACCAGGCTATGCTGAAGGGTTCACTAATTATCAAGTTGATGCGCAAGCCATCGATGTACTCAAAGCCATTAAACAACCGATACAAATAGTGGTGATTATTGGCACTTGGTGTCCAGACTGCCATCGCGAAACACCGCACTTTATGCGAATTATTGAAGCGGCAGCCAATCCCAACATTGAGGTTGAATACATTGGTGTCGACCGAAACAAGCAGGATCCCGAAGGTTTAGCGGCAAAATACGCATTCAGCCGAATTCCAACGTTTATCGTTAAACAACAAGGCAATGAGCTAGGTCGTATCGTTGAACGCCCGCAAGCCACATTAGAAGCCGATTTAGTTGAGATTTTAAAGTAGTGATGTAAATGACTTATTTAACTCAAATATCGTCATCACTTAAATAATCAAAAAAGGTCGCCATGGGCGACCTATTTTTTATTGCGCTTATGTCAGCCACTACATCGATGCTTTAGCTGCGATACGATCGGCTAACAGTTGTAATACACCTTCACGAAGTGCACCACCAGCAAGATGTAAACGACTAATAGAAAGGCTTTCAAATAGCGCGATTAATATTGCCACTCCCGCCGCAAATGTAGGAGCTTGTTCGGCATTTAAGCCCTTAATGCCACTAAGCCTGGCATCTGCTTGCGATAATATTTCATCACGAAAAGCATACAAAATCTTAAGGGTAATCACTTCTGGGCGTTGTCTGTGCTGTAATACAGATACGACTGATTGCACAGCTCCAGAAGCGCCGACAACACTTTGCCAACCAAAGTCGAGCAACTGAGGCCGACATTCAGCCAAAATATGATTAACATAGTCTATTGCCTGTTCAACATCGATGATTTGTAGTGGTGTTTGACTAAAAAATCGTTGATTAAACAGCACACATCCCATTGGCAGGCTGGTTTTAAACAGCACGTTACTACCGTCACCAATAATAAACTCGGTACTGGCGCCGCCAATATCTATCACTAACCGGCGCCCCTCACCTTTAGTGGTGGCCACCATGCCTTGATAAATGAGTTCAGCTTCACGTAGCCCCGAAATAACCTCAATGGGATGCTGTAAAATAGGCATCGCACGTTGATGAAATTCATCGGCATTACCAATAACACGCAATGTCGCGGTAGCAAATACAGCAACGTTAGCACTATTAATATGGTGTTGCTTTAACATCTGGGCAAACATGGCCAAGCATTCTAAACCACGCTGCATAACATGTTCAGACAACATGCCATCATCACCTATACCTTCGGCAAGGCGAACTTTACGTTTATATTTAGCGATAACAATCGGTTTATTTCCCACCGAATTAGCCACCAACATATTAAAACTGTTAGAACCTAATGTTATCGCCGCATAGGGTTGAGATACTGTTAGCATTGACTATGGTCTACGGGTCCTATGACGTGGAGGACGCGAAGTATTGCCGCCACTACGATGCGCACCTTTACTCGCACCATCGCGTGAGCGAGATGGCGCAGGCTTGCGGTGAATACGAACCGGTGCAGGAATATCATCCAATAGTGCATCTCGATCGTAATTAGATACGGGAATTGAATGATTGATATAGGTTTCAATTTCGGGAAGATTTAGTGCATATTCTTCACATGCAAAACTCACCGAAATGCCTTTTTGTCCTGCGCGGCCTGTACGGCCAATACGGTGCACATAATCTTCACAATCATCTGGTAAATCATAGTTATACACGTGTGACACATCAGAAATATGCAAGCCACGAGCGGCAACATCTGTTGCAACTAATAAATCTAAATCACCAGAGGTAAATTGCTCAAGAATACGAATACGCTTCTTTTGTGGAACATCACCAGTTAACAAACCCACTCGATGACCATCACCTTCTAAATAAGACCACAGTTTTTCACAGCTGTGTTTTGTGTTCGAAAACACAATCGCTTTATCTGGCCAATCTTCTTCGATTAAGCTCAGTAATAAACGCATCTTGTCTTCCATTGACGGATAGAAAATTTCCTCTTTGATATTTTTAGAGGTTTTTTCTAATGGTTCAATTTCAACTTTTTCAGGGTCGTTCATATGATCATAAGCTAGTTCCTGCACTTTCATTGAAAGCGTGGCAGAAAACAACATATTTAAGCGTGACTTAGCATCAGGCATTCTGCGGAATAAAAAGCGAATGTCTTTAATAAAACCAAGGTCAAACATACGGTCAGCTTCATCAAGCACTACTGCTTGAATGTGGCTTAAACTGATGACACCTTGACGAACATAATCAATAATACGCCCTGTGGTACCAATCAGAATATCAACGCCTTTGTCTAATACTGCACGTTGAGTTTCATAGCTTTCGCCACCGTAAACAATACCGACTTTGAGTCCGGTATGTGCCGCTAATAAATTAGCGTCTTTGGCTATTTGTATTGCTAACTCACGGGTTGGCGCCATTATAATAGCGCGAGGTTCTGTTACTTTGCGACCCTCTGGTGCAGCAACGGTTAATAAATGGTTAAACGTGGCCACTAAAAAGGCCATGGTTTTACCTGTACCGGTTTGGGCTTGTCCGGCAATGTCTTTTGCATTAAGTAATATTGGTAAAGATAACGCCTGAATGGGCGTGCAAAACTCAAAGCCGTTCTCGTTTAACGCCGCTAGTACTTCGGGCTTTAAAGGGAAGTCGGCGAATTTCTTGGTCGATAAATGTGTTTGGCTCATAGCACAAGCATACCTGTAGGGGTTGCAAAAAAAGATTCGATCGTTTGAAATAGCTACATTACTAAAACGGTCTCTTGAAAAGCTATTTAACTGACCCAATATACATGGTAAGCCATTAATAAACTAGCAATGGAACCAAATCTGGAGAACAACATGAGCGATAAAATTGTATACCTAAGCGATGACAGCTTTGAAAACGATGTAATAAAGTCTGAAACACCAGTATTAGTAGACTTCTGGGCTGAGTGGTGTGGTCCTTGTAAAATGATTGCTCCAATTCTCAACGACGTTGCTGAAGAATATGCAGGCAAACTGACCGTAGCAAAACTTAACGTTGACCAAAACAGCGTTTCACCAGCTAAATACGGCGTGCGCGGCATTCCAACATTGTTAATATTTAAAGCTGGCGAGTTGGTAGCAACCAAAGTGGGTGCATTATCAAAGACGCAACTAAAAGAATTCATTGACGCTAAAATCTAATCAGAAGTAGCTAAAAATGTTAAATGGCACAAGTTTTAAACAATTTGTGCCATTTTTAGTTTTTATTTAGTCTAAATTTCTGGACGGCCAACACATAAAGTGCTAATTTAATCATCAGATTTTTTCAATTAACCTCTTCTCGCTTATCAATCAAAAAATATCTTTTCAACCTTACTGATTGATTGCGGTAAGCTTCGTCGCGCAATACAAGACTCCCATACATGAATTTAACAGAATTAAAAGACACGCCAATTTCAGATCTAGTTTCGCTTGCTGAAAGTATGAATCTGGAAAACATGGCTCGTACCCGTAAACAAGATATCATCTTCTCTATTTTGAAAGCTCACGCTAAAAGCGGAGAAGACATTTTCGGTGGCGGTGTATTAGAAATCCTCCAAGATGGATTTGGATTTTTAAGAAGTTCAGATGGCTCATACCTTGCGGGTCCTGACGATATTTATGTTTCTCCAAGCCAGATCCGTCGCTTTAATATGCGAACCGGTGACAGCATTTTTGGTAAAATCAGACCGCCAAAAGAAGGCGAAAGATACTTCGCACTATTGAAAGTCAGTGAAGTTAACTTCGATAAACCAGAAAGCTCTCGTAATAAAATCCTATTTGAAAACTTAACCCCACTTCATGCCGAAGAACGTCTTCGTATGGAACGCGGTAATGGTTCTACTGAAGACATCACCTCGCGAATCCTTGATCTATGTTCACCGATCGGTAAAGGTCAGCGTGGTTTGATTGTTGCGCCGCCTAAAGCGGGTAAAACATTATTACTTCAAAGCATTGCTCAAAGTATTACCTACAACAACCCAGATGTGGTGTTAATGGTATTACTGATTGACGAACGTCCTGAAGAAGTGACCGAAATGCAACGCATGGTTAAAGGTGAAGTGATTGCTTCTACCTTTGATGAACCAGCCAGCCGTCACGTTCAAGTAGCCGAAATGGTTATCGAGAAAGCAAAACGTCTTGTTGAGCATAAAAAAGACGTGGTGATTTTGTTAGACTCTATCACTCGTTTAGCTCGTGCATATAACACGGTTATCCCATCATCAGGTAAAGTGCTTACCGGTGGTGTCGATGCTAACGCACTGCATCGTCCAAAGCGTTTCTTTGGTGCAGCACGTAACATCGAACACGGTGGCAGCTTGACCATTATCGCTACCGCGCTTGTTGATACAGGCTCGAAAATGGATGAAGTGATTTACGAAGAGTTTAAAGGTACTGGTAACCAAGAGTTACACCTTTCTCGTAAAGCCGCTGAAAAACGCGTATTCCCAGCGATTGACTTCAACCGCTCTGGTACTCGTCGTGAAGAAAAACTAACGACACCGGAAGAACTTCAGAAGATGTGGATTTTACGTAAAATCTTACACCCAATGGATGAAGTTTCAGCAATGGAATTCTTAATCGATAAATTGGCTATGACCAAAACTAACGAAGAATTCTTCACTGCAATGAAGCGCGCTAAGTAATTTATTACCAACACGCACTATAATCGCAAAAATGCCGCTAATTTAGCGGCATTTTTTATGTCTCAATAACCTATGACTAAAGATCTTGATAAGACTCAGTCCTACTATCCCGATCCGCAGCGATAAAAGTATTAGTCTCTAGGCTTTCAGCTTGCTATCGCCGGTTATGATTCTAGCGCTGGTTCCCGCTTTTAAAGCTTTAGCTCGTATAGCATCTAGCAGCCAAGCGCTCTAACATCTAGTCTTTCTGCTTTCTATAGCTGTTCTCATTCTAGCGCTGGTTCCCGCTTTTAAAGCCTTAGCTTGTATAGCATCTAGCAGCCAAGCGCCCTAGCCTCTATGCTTTTCGCTTGCTATCGCCGGTTATCATTCTAGCGCTGGTTACCACTCTTCCCGCCTTAAACAGATGCCATTTTCCGACGTAAATAGGCAATTTGTTGCATATGCGGTAAATCTTTCGGGCAAGTATCTTGGCAACCTAATAATGTCATGCAGCCAAAAACACCGTCTTGATTACCAATCACATGATAAAAATCATCTGCACTGCGAGTATCACGACTGTCTAATTCAAAACGGGCAATTTTCATCATCCCCACAGCGCCAACAAAGGTTTCACGCATTTGTTTAGTGGCACAAGCTGAGACACACACACCGCACTCTATACATCGCTCTAACTCATAAAGTTTGGTGGCTTCTTCTGGCGACATCGGTGTTTCAATTCGATGAATATCATTATCAACTGTATTGGGATGCAACCACAGCGCTAAGCGCTCAGATAATTGGCGCATAAATTTGCCCGTATTCACCGATAAATCGCCAATCAGCTCAAAGCCTGGTAATGGCATGAGCTTAATATGCCCATCAGGATAATTAGCGGTTAAGGTTCGACAAGCTAAAGTCGGTTTACCATTGATCACCATGGCACAACTGCCACAAATACCTGCACGGCAAACAAAGTCAAATTGCAGCGATGGGTCTTGAGCTTCACGTAATTGATTTAAGGCGATAAACACCGTCATTCCGGGTGTTTCAGTAAGGCTGTATCTGACCATTTTCGCTTTATCACCAGGCTCTTGTGGGTCATATCGAAAAATAGAGAAGGTTAACGTACGAGCTTGACTCATGTTACTTTACTCCCTTCGAAGCATTCGCTATGACATCAGTTAATCGCTGATTTCCAGGTTGATATTCTTCGGGTAACTCAAAAGGCATTAATGCCGCTTGCTTGACATGCCTATCGGTGTTTTCATCTAGATCAGCCAAAATAGCTTCAACCTGTTGCTGACGTTTTTGCGTATCAGGATGAGCAATAACATTATCAATACCATAACCGCGATACCCTGGCGGTAACTCCATTTGCATGACATCAATCGCTTCATAGTGTAGTTGTGGCCGAAAACTATCGGTATCTGGCCAACTGGTTAATGTCCGGTTTAACCAGTCTTTATCGTTACGTTGTGGAAAATCTTCACGAGAATGGGCGCCACGACTTTCAGTGCGAGCATGGGCTCCACATGCAACGGTAAGCGCGACTTTTAGCATCCGTTTAATCCTTAACGCCTCAACTAATTCTGGGTTGGCATGACGTTTTTTGCACTTTAAGCCCAAATTTTTCGAACGTTCAAGTAGTTCAGACAATTGATTAACAGCCAGCTCAAGATCCGGCCCATTTCGAAAAATACCCACATAATCCATCATAATTTTTTGCATCACAGCTTTAAGCTTAAAGGGGTCTTCAGTACCTTCGCCGTCAATTAACTGATCTATTTCAGTTTGTAACTGCTGCGCATACTGCGCAATTAATTCAGTATCAATCACCAAACTGTTTTGCTCACCAAAATCAGCAACATATTTACCAATAATCATCCCGCCAACCACAGTTTCAGCCAAAGAATTACCGCCGAGCCGATTAAAGCCATGCATGTCCCAGCAAGCGGCTTCTCCAACACTAAACAATCCTGATAATTGCGGGCTTTCTCCGTTCGCCTTAGTCCGAATGCCACCCATAGAATAATGCTGAGTCGGCCTAACCGGGATCCACTCTTTTACCGGATCGATGCCCAGAAAGTTCTCACAAATTTCTTTCACTTCACGCAGATTCGTCTCGATGTGCTTTTGACCTAATAAGGTTATATCTAGCCATAAATGCGGCCCATAAGGACTATTGACTCCCTTACCTTTGCGGATATGCTCGGTCATTCTGCGAGAGACCACATCGCGAGAAGCTAGCTCTTTTTTATCGGGCTCATAATCAGGCATAAAGCGGTAACCGTCTTTATCGCGCAGTACACCACCGTCACCTCGACAGCCTTCAGTGGTTAAAATCCCCACCGGTACGATAGCCGTAGGATGAAACTGTACCGCTTCCATATTGCCCAGCGTTGCGACGCCAGTCTCTAATGCCAACGCTTGGCCGATACCTTCACAAATCATGGCATTGGTCGACACAGCATAAATCCGTCCGTAGCCGCCAGTGGCAATGGTAGTCGATTTAGCGATATAAGCACGCAGTTCACCGCTAATTAAGCAGCGAGCAATCACCCCATGACAGCGCTTGCCGTCGTGGATAAGGGTTAATGCTTCCATGCGTTCGTGCACAGGAATACCTAACGAAATAGCCTTATTATCGACAGCGTACAACAAAGAATGACCGGTTCCATCTGCGGTGTAACAAGTGCGCCATTTTTGGGTGCCACCAAAGTCACGCGCGTTAATTAATCCGTGAGCAGCCTCAGCCTCAGTAATAGTGACCTTTTTTGCGTTAACAATCACTTGTCTGTCGCCTTTAGTCACTCGAGTCCAGGGGACGCCCCACTGAGCCAACTCTCTTACCGCTTTAGGCGCGCAATGAGCAAACATTCGTGCCACGTTTTGATCGCAGCCCCAGTCAGAACCTTTTACCGTATCTTGAAAATGTATATCTTCATCGTCACCAGCACCTTTAATGGTATTGGCTAAACTGGCTTGCATACCACCTTGGGCAGCGACAGAGTGAGAACGTTTTGCAGGAATAAGCGATAAAACTAAGGTATCAAGTCCGCGCTCTTTTGATGCTATCGCGACTCTTAATCCTGCCAGCCCTGCGCCAACCACTAAGGTGTCGGTATAGATAATTTTCATGCGAATTCCTTATAAGGTCGACATATATGGCACTACGGGTAACGCTAACGAGTGGCCAATCAAAAGATAAGTCAGCAAACTCGCCACTCCTAACACCATTAAATACGCTAACAACACCTTAGCAAATTTGAGCATGGCAAAACGTTGCTCAACCAAGCCCCATTTCACCACCACGCGATATAAACCAAATACGCCATGCACTGCAACGACCGGTAATAGCAGGATATATAACGCCCAAGCATTGAAGTGATACACCCGCTCAGCCGAAAGATGTGGGCCTATTTCAGGATGGGTTATCATGGTGAATAAATGCGTTGGTACGAGGAAGAACAATAAAAAACCCGTGATCATTTGCCAAAACCAAATTTTGGTATCTTCATGGGGTAAAAAACGCATTTGATTTCGTAAGGCGCGCCATTGACCTAATTGAGTCGGAAAACGACGTAAGGCAAATACTGCATGGATCAGCACAACCAATAACATAAAGCAGGAAAAAATTTGGGTCACCAAAGGATAGCCATGGCCAGTTTCACTAAATACTCCGCCCTCAAGAAACTGCGCCACTTGGTAGAAAGCTTCTTTGCCAAACAAGATACTCGACTCAAAATGCAAATGCAGCACCAGAAAGAGCCCCAGCAACACTCCAGATAGACTTTGTAGTTTATCCGCACGAGCAGCCCAAAGAGGGTGAGTAAAACCTTTATCGGTATTTACCGCACGGTCGGCTTTCCCTTGCACAAAATTCGCAGCCATAAAGCATCATATCCTGTCAGGCACAATAACAAGTATTGACCATAGCAAGAGTTTTTCAATAGCGGCAATGAACAATCATCAAACCGTGATAATGTTCACCTACTAATCAGCGGGAGTTAGAAGCCGGTCACACAAACTAGAAAGTAAAATCTAAACAATACTGATAGTTAACTAAATATCGGCACGAGTGTTCGGTAGTTCAAACCTATCGAACGCTTTACCTAAAAAAGTAGCATTACAGTAATAATTGCTGGCAATGTTGGCGTAACTTATCGCGTAATAGCAACATGACCGGAGTGACATGCTCGCGACCTGGACAGATCAAGTTTAGCGCAACTGACTCACCAATATATTCGGTAAGTATCGGTACTAACTTGCCTGTTTTCAAATCATCAGCAACATCAAGAGCCACTTTAAATACAATTCCTTGGCCCGCAACAGCCCAGCGCCGGGTAATTTCTGCATCGTTACTGCTACGATTGCCACTAACACGAACTTTATATTGTTGCTGATCTCGATTAAATGACCATAAATCATGATCACGTTGGTCTAATTTAAAAATTAAACAGTTATGTTGGCTTAACTGTGCCAAGGTTTCTGGCATGCCATGTTGCGCAATATAACCAGGCGAAGCACAAAATACGTCGAGTATTACAAATCGTAAATGCCACTTGGTTAGAATCAGGCGGCTGACCATAACGCAAAGCAACATCAATTTTATCATGTAAGAAATGACTCAAATTGTCGCCAATATCTAACTTAATCGACAAATTAGGATAATCATTTAAAAAGCCATCTAACCATGGCAATAACACATTACGGCCAAAATCCGATGATACAGAAACGGTTAACTCGCCCGAAATAGTCCCTTTTTCACTCGCCAATGCTTGCTCACCTAACAGCAAGCTAGCTAATGCTTCACGACAATGAATAAGGTAACGCTCACCCTGCGCAGTTAACCGTAAGCTTCTAGTTGTACGAATAAACAGTACTGCATCTAATTGTTTCTCCAAGCGCTTTAATCCGGCACTCGCGGCGGCAGCTGAAATATCTAACTCAACTGCAGCGCCTGCAATGCTGCCACAATCAGCCACCCTAACAAACAAGCTTAAATCGTTAATTAACATCTGTCATCCCAGCGTAAATACTCGGTTATTTTGCTTGTGTCAGCCTCATCTTTACCAAAAATAATTTGGTAAAGATACAAATATTACCCTGTTAATTTTAACAATAAATTAGGCCACAATAACCAAAACCTAGCATTCAGCACGTATAAACTCAGCATAACTGACACTCTTCACCACTCCAAGGAGTCACCATGAAAGCGATTGGATACTATCAAGCAGGCAATATTGATGCGATAAATGCACTTCAAGACATTGAATAGCAACGCCAGTGGCCACTGGGCATGATTTATTAATTGCGGTACAAGCCATAGCCGTTAACCCTGTAGATGCAAAAGTTCGTCAAGCAAGACAGCCTGAGGAAGGCCAGCCTAACATCATTGGTTATGATGCAGTGGGTACTGTCAAAGCCATTGGTGATCAGGTCAGTTTATTCAAAGTTGGCGATAAAGTATGGTATGCAGGTGACATTACTCGCCAAGGAAGCAACGCCGAATATCAGTTGGTTGACGAACGGATAGTGGGTCATAAACCGCAATCATTAACAGATGCACAAGCGGCAGCATTACCGTTAACCACCATTACCGCGTGGGAAATTTTATTTGATCGCTTGGGCTTACCTAAAGATGGCAGCGCAACAGATGCGCGAATTATGATTATAGGTGCAGCCGGTGGTGTCGGGTCTATTTTAGTGCAATTGGCAGCTAAACTTACTGGCGCTAAAGTGATAGCTACAGCCTCTCGTCAGCAAAGCCGCGATTGGATTCTGAGCTTAGGAGCCGATGTTGTGATCGACCACAGTAAACCCTTATCAACTGAGTTAAATAATGCCGGTTTTGATAACGTGACCCATGTTATCAGTTTAAATCACACCGACAGTCACTTTGACGAAATCGTCGCATCGCTTCAGCCACAGGGCAAAATAGCCTTAATTGACGATCCCTTACAACCAATCGACATTATGAAGCTAAAACTAAAAAGCATTTCACTGCATTGGGAATTAATGTTTACCCGTAGCATGTTCGCTACCCACGATATGATTGCCCAACACCACTTACTCAATGAAGTGAGCCAACTCATTGATGCAGGCACTATAAAAAGCACTCTGGGTGAACATTATGGTCACATCAATGCCGCTAACTTGACCCGTGCCCACCAGCAAATAGAAACTAACACGAGTGTCGGGAAAATAGTCCTAGAAGGATTTGTAGCTTAACGCTCTGCTTCGTTAATCCGCTGTACCTCATCACTTAATCGCGCTGCATGTTTTGCATCCAGCGCGTTTTTTAATCTAAACACGGACGTGAAGGATCCCTCTTCACCGAGCTAATAACCAATAAACTCTCACCTAAACGAGCATCTTAAAATAACTTGGGTATAATAAGCGCCAATTTGATACTACTTTTACCACAGTTAGGAAAACCCCATGGCTTGGATCCAATTACGTATTCACACTCATCGCGATAATGCCGACATGCTTGGCGACTTATTAATGGATCAAGGCTCGCTTTCCATCACTTACGAAGATGGCCAAGATGAACCTATTTTTGAACCCAAGCTTGGTGAAACACCGCTGTGGCAAGACACTGTTATGATTGCATTATTTGATGCAGGCACAGACTTAGCGCCAACCATAGAGTTTTTAGAATCTATGCCATTTCTGGGTAAAGGTTTTACTCATAAAATTGAACAAGTCGAAGACAAAGACTGGATCCGCGAGTGGATGGACAGCTTTCACCCAATCCAATTTGGTCAACGCTTATGGATATGCCCAAGCTGGCGTGAAATTCCTGATCCGACCGCGGTTAACGTTATTCTCGATCCTGGTTTAGCCTTTGGTACTGGCACCCACCCTACTACGGCCTTGTGTTTAGAATGGTTAGACAGCCTAGATTTATCAAACCAAGAAGTTATCGACTTTGGTTGTGGTTCAGGCATTTTGGCCATTGCAGCAATTAAACTCGGAGCCAAGAAAGTTACGGGTGTTGATATTGACTATCAAGCTATTGACGCCTCAAAAGCCAATGCAGAACGGAACGATGTCGTCGATCAACTGGCTTTATACTTACCAGAAGATCAACCTGCCAACTTACAAGCAGACGTATTAGTCGCCAATATTCTTGCTGGCCCGTTAAAAGAACTCGCGCCATTGATAGCAGAAAAAGTACGTGTGGGCGGTAAACTGGCACTATCGGGTTTATTACAAGAACAAGCACAAGAAGTATCCGACTTTTACAGCCAATGGTTCGTCATGGATCCGGTTAGCAATAAAGAAGACTGGAGCCGCTTAACAGGGGTGCGTAAGTAGTCCACTCGCAAGCCTAAAATGCACTCAATTACGGGCTATATTTTGAGCTAATTGAGTGCATCCATCCTCGTTTACAGGTTATTAACATTGTTTATTGACACTTGTATACAGGAAAAAGTCTCTCTGCAACTCGCACCAGTGCTCAAAAATAACCGAAATTTGCCATTTATTAGTCAAAGATGTGACGGCTAATAAAAGTCAAGCAAAAAAGTTGCATTTAGGTCATTTATTGACCTTTTCACAAGCGTAAAAAAAGGGCTACTATAGCGCCCCTTTGGAGAGCAAGGTGAAGTTCGCAATGCAAATTGGCCCGTATCAACTGTCAAATCAGCTGATTGTGGCACCAATGGCAGGTGTCACCGATCAGGCCTTCCGAAATCTCTGCTTACGCTATGGCGCAGCTTTAGCCGTATCAGAAATGCTTTCATCTAATCCTGAGGTTTGGGACAGCGATAAAAGCCGCCAGCGCATGATGCATTCTGGTGAAGAAGGTATACGCTCCGTACAAATAGCAGGTGCAGACCCTGATTTAATGGCTAACGCTGCCAAGTTCAACGTTGAACAAGGTGCGCATATCATTGATATCAATATGGGTTGCCCAGCAAAGAAAGTGAATAAAAAGTTTGCGGGTTCAGCGCTAATGCAAAGCCCAAGCTTAGTAAAAGAGATTTTACAAGCCGTGGTTGCTGCAGTAGATGTGCCAGTAACGTTAAAGATCCGCACAGGTTGGGAGCCTGAACATCGTAATGGTGTTGAAATAGCCCAAATTGCTGAAGATTGTGGCATTGTCTCGCTCGCCGTTCACGGCCGAACTAGACAATGCATGTACAAAGGCTTTGCTGAGTACGACACCATTAAAGCAATTAAACAGACTGTCTCAATTCCTGTTGTCGCCAACGGGGACATCGACACACCAGAGAAGGCCAAGTTTGTGCTTGACTACACTGGCGTTGACGCCCTGATGATTGGAAGAGGTGCACAAGGAAGGCCATGGATTTTTAAAGAAATCCTATATTACTTGGAAACAGGTAAAAAGTTAGCGCCAATTAAGGCTGAAGAGCAACGCACTGTGATGCTTGAACACCTTAATAAACTTTATGACTTATATGGCGAATACAAAGGTGTCCGATTTGCTAGAAAGCATGTCGGGTGGTACCTAAACCATGAGGAACAGCGCCAATTTCGTGCTGACTTCAATCGGCTTGAAACCGCTGCCCAGCAACATTCCCTCGTAGAATGTTATTTTGATGAATTAGTTTAGAATTTAATAAAGAGCAGAATAGAATGTTTGATCAGACAACTAACACAGAAGTTCACCAGCTTACCGTAGGCAAAATCGAAACAGCAAACGGCACTATCAAGCCGCAGTTATTACGTGACGCAGTAAAACGTGCCGTGACTAACTTCTTCTCTCAGTTAGACGGTCAGGAAGCTTCTGAAGTATATGAAATGGTATTGTGCGAAGTTGAAGCACCTTTACTAGACATCATCATGCAACACACTCGTGGCAACCAAACGCGCGCTGCTAATATGTTAGGTATCAACCGTGGTACTTTACGTAAGAAATTAAAGAAATACGGCATGAACTAAGACCTAGCGTCTAAGTGATTGTAATGAAACGGGCTTATCAGTAATGATAAGCCCGTTTTGCTTATATGTACCTTCATATGTACCCTGAGTAAATTCCTTACAAAGTAACGTAAATAAAAACTCATACTCCTGATCCACCCAAAATCAAAAAACTCGCAACATCCTCAATAGCCTAATGAGTTCTCAATCATGATGAATACATCGCTGATCTCAACCTTGATGAATTTCTTAATGAATTTGAACTAAGGCTAACGCTCTTCAATAGCCCAACCTTTTCAAATAAAATAAAACTCGCAGATGATAAAAAGTGGCAACAGTTGCTAGATGGTAACCCTAACACTTAATGTTTAACGCTTAAGTATTTTTCTTATTTTTTGACACCTTGATTTTCAACCAAAAAATACTTCATTAATTACAAAACCTTAACTAAAAATAAACAGAAGAATTTGATTTTAGTCATTGGTCAAAAAAACATCACATATAAAAATATTTATCCTAATCGGATTATTTCATTGCATTTTTATAAAAGTTAAGACTATGCTAATGAAACAAATGACAACGCTGTCACTTGTTTGAGAAAGGCAAACCAATTGAAAGATTGGGACGCAAAGCCTCCGGTCTAAGGGGAATTTAGTACCTATGATAGCGGGGACACCACAGGGATCCTTCTTCATGCATTTTTGACGCATGAGTTTTAGAAAGAACAGCTGTCCTGTTCGCGTTTTTTGCCTTATTGGTTTAAATAATTCAATAGGGAAGTCTCATGTTTAATACACGTATTTCAACATTAGCGTTGATTATTTCATCTTCGTTATCTGCACATGTTATCGCTGCCACTCCGGGTAAACCCACTATTGGTTGGGGTGAAACAAAATTTGCCATCATCGAGGTTGATCAAGCCGCAACAGCCTACAACCAATTAGTGAAAGTCAAAGATGCAGCGGATGTATCAGTTAACTGGAATCTTTGGAGTGGTGATGTTGGCACTGTGGCGAAAGTACTGCTTGATGGTAATGCGGTATGGGAAGGCCCTTCGAGTGCGTCTGGCTCTGCAAGTTTCAAGGTACAGCAAGGTGGCCGCTATCAAATGCAAGTTAAGCTGTGTAACAGCGATGGTTGTACGGCGAGCGATGCCAAAGAAATTATGGTCGCAGATACAGATGGCAGCCACTTAGTGCCACTCAATGCTCCGCTTAAAGAAAATAATCGTCCATATACAAACAAATCAGGCAAAGTGGTCGGCAGTTACTTTGTTGAATGGGGTGTGTACGGCCGCAAATTCGCGGTCGATAAGCTCCCTGCACAAAATTTAACTCATATTTTATATGGTTTTACCC
The DNA here is from genome assembly GCF_021560015.1 of Shewanella vesiculosa. NCBI lineage: Bacteria > Pseudomonadati > Pseudomonadota > Gammaproteobacteria > Alteromonadales > Shewanellaceae > Shewanella > Shewanella vesiculosa. Next base: position 2,999,866 of record NZ_CP073588.1, read on the forward strand.
CAATATGCGGCGGGGATGGTATCAACGATAGCTTGAAAGAAATCGACGGCAGTTTCCAAGCGCTGCAGCGTGCTTGTAATGGCCGTGCTGACTTTAAAGTGGCTATCCACGATCCTTGGGCGGCGGTCCAAATGCCTCAGGCTGGTGTGAGTGATTTTTCTGATCCTTATAAAGGCAATTTCGGCCAATTGATGGCACTTAAGCAAGCTTATCCTGATTTGAAAATTTTGCCTTCTGTTGGTGGCTGGACATTATCCGATCCATTCTATTTTCTAGGAGATAAAACCAAGCGTGATGTTTTTGTGGCATCAGTTAAAGAATTCTTACAAACGTGGAAATTTTTCGATGGTGTAGACATTGATTGGGAGTTCCCCGGGGGGAGCGGTGCAAACCCAAGTTTAGGCAATGCTAATGATGGCGAAACCTATGTCATTTTGATGCGGGAACTGCGAGCCATGTTAGATGAGTTAAGCGCTGAAACGGGACGAAGTTATGAACTGACCTCAGCCATTAGCGCTGGTGACGATAAAATTGCCAAAGTTGATTATCAAGCTGCCCAGCAATACATGGATTACATCTTTTTAATGAGCTACGACTTCAACGGCGGCTGGACCAATACCGAACTTGGCCATCAAACCAATTTGTATGAAGCCAGTTGGGATCCTGATACCCGCTACACCACAGACAAAGGGGTGAAAAACCTTTTAGCGCAAGGTGTTACGCCTGGTAAAATTGTGGTCGGTGCGGCTATGTATGGCCGTGGTTGGACTGGCGTTAATGGCTACACTGGCAATAATCCATTCACGGGTACGGCCACCGGTAAAGTAAAAGGCACATGGGAAGATGGCGTGGTGGATTATCGCCAGATAGTGAATGAGTACATGGGGAGCGGTTGGACTTATAACTATGATGAAACCGCTGAAGCACCGTCAGTGTTTAACCCAACGACAGGCGATTTGATTACCTTTGACGATCCTCGTTCGGTAAAAGCCAAAGGCCAATATGTGTTATCAAATCAACTTGGAGGACTATTCGCCTGGGAAATTGATGCTGATAATGGCGATATTCTTAATGCGATGCACGAAGGTCTTGGTCACGGTGAAGGCACTACGCCACCGGTGAATAAAGCCCCTATTGCCAATGCTGGAGCAGACATATCAGTAACTGGCCCTGCCGATGTAACTCTCAATGGCAATGGTTCACGTGATCCTGAAAATGGCGCCCTAACGTATCTTTGGACACAAGTATCCGGCCCAACGATAACTCTCGCTAACGCGGATATGGCCAATGTCATTATCCCATTAGAAGCCACTCTGACCGATGTCGTCTATGGTTTTAGCCTTCAAGTAATGGATCCTCAAGGTGCATCGGCAACAGATTCTGTCCTTTTAACGAATAAGGCGGATGCGCCTAACCAAGCCCCAGTCGTGAGTGTGGCTGCGACAGCCATTGTCGAAGCCGGTAAGTCTGTCAGTATTGTAGCCAATGCCTCTGATGCCGATGGTGATGCACTCACTTACAACTGGACTGTGCCAGCAGATGTTTCTGCAACAGGACAAAATAGTGCCACGCTAGTCGTCACCGGTGCCAATGTCACAGAGTCGACTAGCTACTTATTAAGCGTGTTAGTTTCTGATGGTGCTTTAGATGCCAATGGCTCAACCACATTGACAGTCACACCTAAGGTAATCGGTGGGGGCTGTGATGCAACCGACCCTAATGCGGATCAATATCCTACTTGGCAAGCCAACGTGGTTTACAACACGGGTGATACCGTTAGCTACAGTAGTTTAGTTTGGAAAGCTAAGTACTGGACTCAAGGCAATAAGCCTTCCCGCACTGCGGATCAATGGCAGCTAATAAGTGAAGTTGAGTTAGGTTGGGATGCTACCATTGCCTATAGCGGTGGCGCTACGACTAGTTATAACGCCCGTCAATGGCAAGCCAGTTATTGGACCAAAGGTGATATTCCTGGTATGGCTGCTGTGTGGGTCGATATTGGTATAGCTAGCTGTCCATAAAAAGCTTACTTATTAACTACATGTAATCGAAATAAAGCTCTGCATTTTTGCAGAGCTTTTACAGTTTACGGCAGAAATTCGTGCTGGTAGATTTGAACACAAACTCGCTATTTCGCTTGCCTCTATGATGTGGCCTACTCCACATATTCCAGCATTTTCCTGGAGATTCGGACACCTAATCCTTTAGCATCAGAAAGTTCTATTGGTTTATAACGCCCGTAACGTTTTTTCGTAAAGCATAAATGTCTCAATGAATTCAACATGAACTAATAGCTCGTTCATAATTAATTGTAATGAAAAGGGCTTATCAGTGATGACAAGCCCTTTTTGTTTTATTAATTTCATTCATAGTCAGTCACAAGATGATTACTGACTAACAAGCTAGACAGCTAGACAGCTAGACAGCTAGACAGCTACACTAGATATGATCGATATCATTATGACCAAACTATCCTCGATTATATTAAGTGAAAACATGTTTATAAAACCTTAATTTATCGACATGTAATGCGGCATTGATTCATTTATGTCGATGGCATCGACATCTTTAACCTTCATTTAAGACCATGCTCATATGTATATAAAGCGGCTAAATCTATACAGGTGCAGTGAAATAGGTATAAAAAATCCAATGTGATACACCTTTACCGCAATGGAGACTTAACGGCGCTTTACCAGATCATTTACCCATAGTAATAGTCGTACTTACACCTTTTGCTGCGGCTTAGGCAGTGTGGTATCACGTGGTTGCTTGAGTTTTTGATTTGGTTTGCTTTTAAAGGATATTGTCGCTGTATTAATGGTATTGCTACAACTAGGCACGCTGTTACCGCGATAATTTTTACACCCCCAAAAAGTTCCTCGGGCACTTTCTCTTAAACTCATGTCTGCGCCACAGAGGTTACATAGCGGCGCTATGTGACCACAATGTTCATCTAAGCAAACAGCAAAACCATTAGTGCGCTTGCGCGTCATCGGGCTACCACAGAGGTCACACCCCGCTTCTTGATGATCGCACAAAGGAAAATGCGAGCATGAGAAAAATGATGAAAACTTGCCTGTTCGCGCTTTTAATGTGCCAGTCGTACATCGAGCACATTTAATTTGCTCAAATAACGTTTGTACCAATGAAGTACTGAATTCATTCAGTTCAACGTTATAGGGTTGCTGAATAAGCTCGACCACAAAGGGGCTGACATTGGTCATATCTGCTAATACATAAACACGATGCTTAGCTCGAGTCAGTGCGACATAAAACAAGCGTCGCTCTTCGGCAAATTGAAAAGCTTCAGCTTGGGGCAAGAAAGCGTCGAGTAAAGGTGGGGTTATTTTCTGTGATGGAAATCCGTGTATACCTTGAGTCAGTCCCATAATTACCACATAGTCGGCCTCTTTGCCCTTTGAGGCATGAAAAGATAAACACTCAATCGATAACATGGGGTACTGAGCATTTAACTGACGCAATAGATCTTTATCGGGTAATTGAAACCAAAAACGTGCCAGTAAATAGACTGTCGGTTTCGTTATGGATTTAGTCGAGGGCTCAGTAGTAGATATCGCACTGGCTTTAGCCACATGAACAGACAAGGCGTTCAAAGCTTGCGCTAATGCATTAGCACTCGGTTCATCTTGACTTGCGCGCTCATTTACTCCGCGGCGTAGTATCGAGATAGCAGGATCAGCCACCTGTATTAACGAATGAACCTCTTTATTAAGTTGATGCGGGTTTTTAGTCACAAAAGCGCTGGCAACTTCGCCGATACGGTTATTAAATCTAAACGTTAGGTCCAAATGAGTTTCGCTGGTCTGACCAAAATACTGGGCGAATTGCGTCGTTAAGCTGACATCTGCCCCACTGAAGCGATAAATAGCCTGCCAGTCATCACCCACACAAAAGAGTGAAGTCTCGCTACTGGAGGTTTTCGATCTTGAATCTCGCAGCGCACGCACTAAACGCGCTCTAGGTTCTGAAATATCCTGAAACTCATCGACCATAATATATCGCCACGGGCTAACGTATTGGCCGCTTTGCAAATAGGCTAGCGCTTTAGCAATCATATCTTCAAAGTCGATATCACCCGTTGCAGATAAATACTCCTGATACTGCTGTAAAATAGGTTGCAGCAATTGAAATGCTTTACGAGCTTGTTGAGGATCCGCTGCTTGGCTAAATATGCGTTGTAAACCTGTTTTATCCACACAAGCCGCTTTGTACAAACCGATTAACTGACTGAACAATTTAGCCAGCTCAGTTACCCGCCCCAGCTCATAAAGGGTGGCCAATATCGCGTCATCAGGCAAAGGCAAATAGTTAACCTTAAATACCGTTAAAGCCTGTTCAAGCTTGTTGATTAACTGATTTTTCTTGTGCTGATAATAAAATAATTCAATACAATTAGTTTGCTGTTTTTGATGTAACTGGCGTTTCCACGCCATTGATGCCAAATACGCTGCGTTATCGATATAAGGAGCGGTATTATTGGCGGAATCGCCGTAATATTCAATGTAAACGTTATATTGTGGTAGGTAAAAATCAGGCTGATACTGACGAAACTCAAGCGTGCTGACATCATATTCATATTTAGCTTCATACTGATATTCAATGCCATTGCTAAATAGCCAGTTGGCGATATACAGCTCACCAAAACTTTTTACTCTTTCGCCTTTTAATGAACGGATATCGTTGTCATGTAAATATTCAAAATACTCACCTTCAGTTGAAAATTCGAATGGGCTTTTTTTCAACGTAATAGTAACGGCTAAAATAGTCGAAAAGATGTTTACGGTAAGACTCATTTTCAATCAACGTTTCTAATCTATCATGCACCCATTTGTCTTTGGCAGGTTCATCATTTACCCACGCTGATAAGCTTGGTTTTACACCTTCAACCTCGGTAATAATTTTTAAGCCTAAACTATGAAACGTGCTGGCTTTAATGTCAGCAGTACCAAGTTTGTGTTTAATCCGTAGATCCATTTCTTTGGCGGCTTTTGTACCATAAGCCAACAATAGAATATCATCCGCTTTCGCTTGACCGCTGGCGACTAAATACCCTGCACGGCCAACCATAACACTGGTTTTACCGGTTCCGGCACCCGCTAACAGTAGATTGTTATCATCATCAATAATGCAGGCGCGGCGCTGTTTATTGGTTAATGGATTTGATTCAACACTATCGAAAAAATCAGCAAATGCCACTAACTGCGATTGAATATAATCTTCACGCAAATGCTCTACATGCGCATTCTTCCAATGGTAAAAATGGTGTAATTGAGTTAATGCCGCGCGTGTTTTAGGTGGTAATTCAACACTTGCACTCCACGGAAACCAACGGCGATATTCGCGCGCGATTCTTGAACTCATTTTCGCTAGCAATGACTGACGTAAATAGCGCTTCGATATGGCTTTTTCAATCCGTGCTATCAAATCATACAATGCTTGTTCATGGGATAACGCCCACAGTAATTCGACTTGGTGTTTAAAATGAGAGCGAGCAAAATAACTCAGAAATGGAATTTGATAGCTCACACCAGAGGCGGTAAAACTTAATAAGCTACCCAGTAAGCTGGCACTAAACAGTGGTGGATGATCTAACTGCTGCCAAGATACATGCTCAAGATTCGTCAATGGCAAACGCGATAAAAATAGACTCTGGGTTGGAACAAAGCTTATGCCCTCTGCCGTTATCTCAAGCGCATTGGCATTGCGATGATATAAATGTCCGAACCAACTGTGAGGAATAGGGTTAACTGAATATTGTGCTGACAATGTAAAACCTACGACTAAATGGTTTCTGGAATTAACCAACTAATATATAAGATAACTTTACAGTAAATAATTCACAATTGCGGATTTAATTTAAGTACTAAAACAGCTGGTTGGTTAATTAACATCCAGCACAGCCGAACTGATGATCTTCCTTTTGTAGGCAAAACTTCATACAGTGATCATATCTATTTTTATCTACTGATTGCATAAGACGATTTGGAGCCTAAATGTCACCTCATCATTACCCAACGTTTGCCTTAGACGACATTGCTAACTTACATGAATCAGCTCAAGTTGAATTTAAATTAGCAGGTGGACGAGACGGCAAGGGTACATTGCCCGAAGGCATGTGGGAAAGCTATAGCGCTTTTGCCAACACCTTAGGTGGTGAAATTATTTTAGGCGTAAAGGAGCAACAAGGTGAGTTTACTATTGAGGGGATTGTTAATCCTATGCCGATGCTGAGTGAAATTTGGCAAATATTACACGATCCGAAAAAGATCAGTCACAATATTTTAGCTCCAACTGATGTACAAATTATTGAAATAATGGCGAAAAAGCTTATTCGCATCCATGTGCCCTGTGTCGATGTAAAACTTAGGCCTATTTATGTTGGTACTGATCCGTATAGCGGCACCTACTCGTGTAGGTGATGCCGATATGCATGCTAGCCGCGAGCAAGTAGAACAAATGAGCCTTAAAGCAGGCATAGACCTAAAACGCTAACGTCACCCTAAAGTAAGCCTAACAGAAGATCTAAATGATTAATTTCAATGTGTGGCAAAACCGGTTGAGCTTTTTTATGCCGTTGCTGCATACAAGGATTTAACCACACAGTTTGGCACCCTGCCATTTTTGCCCCAGCAATATCAGACAGCGGATGATCACCCACATGCAATAATGCTGCAGGCTTAATATCCAGTTGACGGCAAGCGAGGCTAAACATGTCGGCAGCAGGCTTCATTTTAACTCCGTGGCCTGGATGAAGCACAAATTTCATGACCTTATCTAAGCCAATACGTTGGCTGTCGACATTGCCATTAGTAATACCAATAAGCTGATAGCGTTGACTTAAACGCTCTAGTACCTGCAATACATTATTATCAACGGTAAAGTTACTACGATGATGGGTAAAACATGCCATGCCATCTTGGGCCCCTTTGCTGGCTTCAACTTCGCTATAACCAAAGTGTAAAAGGCCTTGGCGCAACATGGCATAACGGGCTGCAGTGGTATCGTGTACTAACTCTGGATGATGAATAAATAACTGATGTTTAAGTTGCTGCCATTGATCTGCCCCCCCATGCTGTAGTGGCGGGATAGGTTTGATTAATTAGCGAAAATAGTTCATCGCTGGCATGTAATACATAAGGAAGATTATTATAGAGTGTGTCGTCTAAATCAAAACTGATCGCGCTAAACGGTTGTAGACGTTGATACTGGATCATTGATGCTTTAAGTAATGGCGTTGTCATTATTTCCCCCTGTCTTTTTTCGCTCTTGGATGCGCGTTATCGTACACTTTGGCAAGGTGTTGAAAGTCTAAACTAGTGTAAATCTGCGTGGTCGATAAGTTAGCATGACCAAGCAGTTCTTGTACGGCACGTAAATCTTGACTTGATTCAAGCATATGGGTTGCAAACGAATGACGCAATTTATGTGGGTGAACTTTTACCGCCATAGCTTGTTCCTGACCCCACTTAGCCATCCGCGCTTGAATACTGCGATGAGATAATCGTTTACCTTGGCTACTGACAAATAATGCATCACCCGCTTGACTACAAGGTAACTGGCTGCGGCAGTTTAGCCATGCCGTTAATGCATTTAAGGCTAGTTTGCCAATGGGCACAACCCGCTGTTTACTGCCCTTACCCAGCACTTTAACTTCGCTTTGATCAAACTTAATGTCAGCGCAATCTAGGCTGGCGAGCTCAGCTAAACGTAAGCCACTGGAATAAAATAATTCCATAATAGCTTTATCACGTAAGCACAACGGATCGTCACCCTCGATAGACAATAAATGACTGACGGCATCGACATCCATATTTTTTGGCAAAGGTTTATTTTGTTTTGGAGCACTTAAGCTGTGTGCTGGGTTGACCGTTATGGCACCTTCGCGCAATAGAAAATCAAAGAACTGTTTTACGGCAGACAAACACAAAGATAACGAACGTGGACTCAAGCCTTTGCGGTGTAATGTTGCCAGCATAGATTGTAACTCGTCGCGGGTAACATCAATAAGCTGAGTTGATTCGGTTAAGATGCCTTCAACCCTTCGTAATTCAAACATATAATTACGCACGGTATAGCTTGATAGTTGCCTTTCTGAGGTTAAATGTTGGCTAAATATCGTTTGCCAGTCTGTTGGCTGCATCACAATGCTCCCAGTACATGAACGATCGGAGTACGCTGTGTATCCTAAACAACACACTGAGCATTAACTATTACAGTTGCGGTAGCTTATGGTCTAACAAACGACGCAATTGGCTAAATAGCAATGAGTCCATATCAGGATGAAAATGAGTGGGATCTTTACTGGCAATGGCAAATATCACCTGGCCATTGTCATCCGATAATTTAGTTAATGCTACAGACCCCACATCACTGCCAAATAAACGTTTAGATTCTGATTGCGTGAGCCGCCCAAAGTAATAACCGCTTTGGACACGATGACGCCAAATTTTTGCTAATTCGCTGTCAATATCGTGCACCGTAATCAACCTAACGTGACTAAAGCCAAACTCAGTTTTTAATCCTTCAGACAATACTTGACGCAGCTCGCCTAAGTCTTGACTCGCAAGCATTTTAAACGATAACTCATTATTAAATTTAAAGATTCTCTCATTATGAGTCGCTATGTTCATCAGCGAAGTAATTTCTTCTTCAAGCTGATTGACGCGCTGGCGAAGCAGCTCTTGTCGACGCTCAACTAATGAAACCGCACCACGTTCTGCATGCGGAACACGCATGGCCACTAACAACTCTGGATAACGATTAAAAAAGTCAGGATTATCTAACAAGTATTCGCGGATCAGCATTTCATCAAAAGGGGCTTGTTGCAAACTGGCCATCATGTCGACAGCAAGATCTTGGCCAATTGAATTGATATCTTTGGCTTGTGCACTGCTAACCGTATTGCCTGCCACTTCGTTAGCTAAACTGACTTCGGAGGTAATCTCACTCATAGTTGTATTTGTCCATCATATACATGTTCTGCCGGGCCCGTCATCCACAGAGGTTTACCCTCGCCGTCCCAATTAATGACTAAGCTACCACCAGGTAAATCGACTCTCACCTGCTTATCAAGCTTACCCTGTAATTGACCAACGGCTGCAGCAGCGCATGCGCCCGTGCCACAGGCTAGCGTTTCTGCTGCGCCACGTTCATACACGCGCAACTTAATATGCCCAGGGTTAATGACTTGCATAAAGCCAACATTGACGCCCTTAGGGAAGCGTTCGTGGCGAGTTAACATACTGCCAATTTCATCAACCTTGACGGTTTGCACATCTTCAACCTCGATAACGCAATGGGGGTTACCCATAGAAATAGCGCCACACAGGTAAGTTTGCATTGCGGTTTGCAGTAAGTAGGTCTTTTCGCTTTTTTTAGCTTTAAACGGAATTTGGCTTGGTTCAATAACGGGAACACCCATATTAACTGTGATGTTACCATCACGCTCTATCCGCAAAGTAATTTTACCTGAGTTAGTACTCACCCGAATTTTATTTTTTTGGGTGAGGCCTTTATTGCGAACAAAACGAGCAAAACAGCGTGCACCATTGCCACACTGCTCAACTTCACTGCCATCGGCATTAAAGATGCGATAATGAAAATCTAAATCAGGATCATAGGGCGGCTCGACCAACAATAATTGATCAAAACCAATCCCAAAATTTCGATCGGCAAGACGGCGAATTTGTTCAGGCGAAAAAAACACATTTTGTGTTACGCCATCAACGACCATAAAGTCATTACCCAGTCCGTGCATCTTAGTGAAATGGATCACAAAAGTTTCCTTATAAAACGTTATGCCGTTTGCTTATTGCCTATGGCAATAAATATTCGCCTTGCCAAAGTTGTTGTAGCGTTTCGCGCTGACGGACAACAAAATCATCACTACCATCAACCATAATCTCCGCGACTCTTGGACGAGAGTTATAATTTGAGGCCATCACAAAACCATAAGCACCACTTGAACGAACGGCTAATAAGTCACCCGCTTTTACCGTTAACTGCCTGTCTTTACCAAGAAAGTCACCAGTCTCACATACAGGACCTACAATATCATAAGCGAAAGTTGGCGCATCATTTTGTTGTACCGGAATAATATTTTGCCACGCACTATAAAGCGCAGGGCGAATAAGATCGTTCATGGCACCATCGACAATCGCAAAACGCTTATCGCTATTTTCTTTTAGGTAAAGCACTTGAGTGACGAAAATACCTGCGTTAGCCGCAATAGCACGGCCCGGTTCAAAAATTAATGTTAACTTGCGACCATTTAAACGATCGAGTAATGCTGCGGCGTATTTATCTGGATGCGGCGGAGTTTCACTATTATAGGTAACCCCTAAGCCGCCACCCACGTCAAAATGTTCAATCTTAATACCTTGCTCACCTAAACGGTCGATCAACGCCAACATGCGATCCATGGCATCTAAAAAGGGTTTAATCTCGGTAAGCTGTGAACCAATATGGCAGTCGACACCTTTTACATGTAAATGAGCTAATTCAGCGGCACGAGCAAAAACCGTATCAGCCTCGTCCATGGCGATGCCAAATTTATTTTCTTTAAGACCTGTGGAAATATAAGGATGAGTACCAGCATCGACATCGGGATTAATCCGCAAAGAAACCGGTGCCACTTTACCTAAGCGCCCAGCGACGTCATTAAGCTGTTCAAGTTCAGCACTGGACTCAACATTAAAACAGTAAATGCCAATGTTTAGGGCTTGCTCCATTTCGGCAACCGTTTTGCCCACACCAGAAAAAACCACTTTTTTAGGGTCGCCGCCCGCTTGTAATACACGCGAGAGCTCACCACCAGAAACAATATCAAAACCACTGCCTAAACGGGCCAATACATTTAACACTGCAAGGTTTGAATTCGCCTTCACCGCATAACAAATAAGATGAGGATGATCAGCAACGGCATTATTAAAGGCATGCCAATGGCGCTCTAATGTGGCACGAGAATAAATATACAACGGCGTACCGTGCGTTTTAGCCAGTTTTGCTACATCGCAGTCTTCTGCGAATAGTGAATCATTTTGATATGAAAAGTAATCCAAAATGCGGTCCCTTATAAATGCTATTCTTGTTGTGAGGTTGAAGGTTGAGAGTCGAGCACCTCAGTTTGCTTGGGCACATCTGTGCTAGCAGATTTTGGGGCGACTTTATTGGCCACTGGCTCAGGAGTTTTGTATAAAACGCCTTTTTGACCACATGCGGTTACAAATAGGCTAGCAAGCATAATAAATAAAAGCAGTCTCATTTTTTTCAACATCTGTGCATCTAGTGAATAATGGTCTTATAATCGCATTCATAACGCAGAAAGCAAAGGATAGAAATACATGGCTATTACAGATACTGAGTTTCATCGATTAGCCGATGAAATGTTTGGCGAAATAGAGAACGCGGTAGAAAAAGCAATTGACGAGCAAGATGCCGATGTCGATATTAATGCCAGCGGCAATGTTTTGCAGTTGGCTTTTGAAGATAATTCGCAAATCGTCATCAATAAACAAGAGCCTCTTCATGAAATTTGGCTGGCGACAAAATCAGGTGGTTATCACTTTAACTACAATGATGGCAAATGGTTAGATACCCGTAATGGATTGGAATTTATGTCTTTTGTGATTGATGCCATCAATAAACAAAGTGGTATTTTGCTCGAGATAAACGCATAAACCTCGCAATAACTTAGTGTGTAATTGCACTAAGTAAGTGGTTAAATTGTCATTGAGTTTGGGCTTATGCTTAAAATGCTGAGCCCATTTCATCTACTGACAAGCCAAATGGCATTACGGTTAATTTACCTTCAATATGCACAAGTTGAAAAAACTGCGGCATATTAAAAACAGGCCGGTGCTGTTTTTGTTCGTCAAAGACATACAAATGGCTTTCTTTAGCCACAAAATCATTGATACTGGTATGTTGATATTGTAAATGTTCAAGCTGATTCTTCTCGTCTGCAATAAACACATCAAGCACTTGCTTACGTTGACGGACAAAATATTGCTTAGCGTCCATGACAATAAATTTGCGAATCACCGATGGTACATTCACGTTAGTATCATCCACGGTATAAGGCAATGGTAACTCATGAGTGTGATCATTTTTGACCTGTGCCACAACGTCAGTCTTGCGATACATCATACCTAACGCATTAAAGTACATACTGTATTGTTGATCGCCTATGATTATTGGATGCATTAATGTATTGCTCTGATTGACCTTTTTCATTAAACCATAACATCGTAATAATAAGGTTTTAAGCTGATTAAAAATCGGTTGTTTTAGCTTAGATGAGCAACTAATAATCGATAAATCAACTTGGTCATTTGAACGCTTTAATCCCAGAATAATAAATGAAATAGCTTCAAGTAATGCGGTATTGCCATTAAAACGATGGCTTTGCCATTCTCCCCAGCTGTTTAAACACACAACCGCCACCGACGACAACATACTGATTTTTTTCTGTCCAAAGGAAAGAATATTGGCATTAATATGTTCCAACATCAGTTCTTGCTCATTCAATTGAGTGGTCGGATCTTTATCCATATTGGTAATCAACACAATTTTTTGATAGCACCAAGGTTCGCATAAATCACGTTTATAGACAGTGGGTACATTGTGCATAATAGGGATAAGTTTACGGGTTAGGTAACTCAATTTATCTGTCCGTCTTTTACCTCGTCCAACTTGAAACCACTTAGTATCGGTAGTTGCGAGCCCATTTAACACTGACCACGCAACTAAACTGCATATATTATCCGCTTCATGGATGGGATGATTATCGAACTCATGTCCTTGATTATCTGTAACAGCTTGAGACGGATCCTGTTCGACATAAGTTTGGCGATAGAGATAAAAACGTGATGCTTGCTTGCAATGAAAGATAGTCAACGATTTTTCAGCTGTCGATATACTCCAAAGTCGGTTTAGAGGCTGTATTAAATGGTCATCATCACTAAAATAAGTATGTAATTTACGAGCCAATAAGCCGAGTTCTTCAACTCGCATACGTTCACTTAAAGTTTGTTTTGAAGCAAATTTCAATAGATTTTTGTAACTGACTAATAACAGTTCACTGAGCTGCTGGTTGAACCATTTCAACTGGCCAGCATGCCAATAAGGACTATTATCCAATGTGGTGATTAGCTCATGGCTCCAGCCCCATTGCTTAACCAGGCTGGCCATTTTTTCAACCCGCCAGTCTGTTGCACTATGAGTAGGTAACAAACTCGATAAAGTGATACCAGACTTTAAATAAAAACAACGCCTAACGATCTCTAAACGGTTACTGTCTTCTTGGGCAATTAAATAGGTTTCAATTCTTTGATACAGCAATAAATAAGCGTCATTAGCAACACTAAAATCTTGATCTAGGCAATATTGCCAAAGTTGTTGAGTTATTAGTCTTGTATGGGGATATTCTGAGGCATAAGTTTCCAATAACAACACTTTTAACAAGGCTTTATGAGGTTTATTGAGCCCTTTATAGAGCTGCCATAATGAGGCGCCAAAATACTCTGCCGCAGGTAATGAATTGACATTGCCAAGATAAAGTAAGTTGGCATTAGACTGAGTATCTTGGCTTTGTACATCGGGCCACCAAGCCACAGTTTTACCGGCGAGCCTAATATGAGAACGGTAAAACTCTTCTAATAATAACCAGTGTTGGCTACTGCCGCTGTGCTCTAATCCTACTGGTTGGCAATTATCAAATGCGCTGCATTCTCTAAATTGCATCGGATGTACTAGATAAAAATTCACTTCAAACTCAAAACCGGCAAACCAGTCACTGATGAGTTTGTTTTTATATTCAATGAGTTTAAGTTGTGCTTGAGTCAGTTTACTATTGTAAACCAACCAGATATCAAAATCGCTTTGCGGATTTTGCCCAAAACTGGCAGTACTGCCCATGGCATAGATACCTTCAAAAGCATCAACACTTAAATCAATGGCGGAGGGTACAGACAAACACAAGGCATCACATGCTGCAATCATTGCGTCTGACAAATCAAACCCATGAACACCACACGGCGTGTTGGGGTCGATAATACCGGAGACATCTATTTGATTATGATGTATTAAAAAAGGAATTATATGAAATAAATGCTGCTGCAAATCAGGCAGTACATTAGTCACTCTAGTTAATCTAATGTTATTTAGTTTCTCAGCTAAATCCTTTTGATAATATGCCGTTTTATCGGTCACGACTTACTCCATTTACGCTTTTTTGCTACACAAACTATTTGGTGACAAATTTTGCTAACACACTCGAACCTAATGCTCAAATTTTCGACCAAGATCACGCTTTCGTCAAAACAGTGATCATCGTAGCATTTATTTTGTATTTCACCAGTAGTTGTTCAACGAGATGAATCACAAATAAGCCCTACAGACTTCAAACAATTACCATCGATTTGTTACATCCAAGCGAGAGCGGTGATAGCATTACTCCATTGAGGCTATCTAATGGATCTACTACCATGTCTGAAAATATAATTCGTATCGCAACACGTAAAAGCCCACTGGCAATGTGGCAAGCTGAATTTGTTAAAGCTGAACTTGAACGCATTCACCCCGATCTCACGGTTGAATTATTACCAATGAGTACCAAAGGTGATGTCATTTTAGATACTCCTTTAGCTAAAATTGGTGGCAAAGGGCTATTTGTTAAAGAGTTAGAAGTCGCGATGCTTGAAAATCGTGCCGATATTGCAGTGCACTCAATGAAGGATTTACCAGTAGATTTTCCTGAAGGTTTAGGCCTACAGGTAATTTGCGAACGTGAAGATCCACGCGATGCTTTTGTATCAAATAGCTATAAATCCATTAGTGAATTACCTCAAGGCGCGGTTGTGGGTACCTCAAGTCTGCGCCGTCAGTGTCAAATTAGAGCCGCTCGTCCAGATCTTATTATTAAAGACTTACGCGGTAATGTTGGTACCCGTTTAGCCAAACTCGATAGTGGTGATTATGATGCTATTATCCTGGCGGCTGCGGGATTAATTCGCTTAAAACTCAACCAACGAATTGCAGGATTTATCTCTGCAGAAGAGTCACTTCCAGCCAATGGACAAGGTGCTGTCGGCATTGAATGTCGTCTAAATGACGAGCGTGTTAAAGCATTACTCGCACCACTTGAACATTTAGAAACCCGTTACAGAGTGCTGGCTGAACGAGCAATGAACACGCGCCTAGAAGGCGGATGCCAAGTGCCTATCGGTGCTTTTGCTGAAATTCAAGGCGATAATTTAACCCTACGTGGTTTAGTCGGCAATCCTGATGGAAGTGAAATAATAACGGGTATGGTATCGGGTTCTAAAACTGATGCCGTTGCACTTGGAGAGTCTCTTGCAGAAGATTTACTCAGTCGCGGGGCTAAAACTATTTTAGATGCTGTTTATGCTAGTTAAGAGATAACTGGCCATGAAAGTCTTGCTAACGCGCCCACAAGGGCGCAATCAAGCAATGGAAGAGCAACTCTCACAACGAGACGTTGCTTATCTTGTTACCCCACTTTTAGCGGTAATTGAAACAAACGAATCAATGAGCCATGCTACTTTAGCCCACACTGATAATTTGCTCTTTATTAGCACTAATGCCGTCGATTTTGCCGCCACTAAACTCCACAATTCATTCCCACAGCACTGTCGCTATTTCGCTGTTGGTCAAGCAACCGCCGATAGCCTAGCTCACTATAATATCCAAGCGATTAGCTCGCCCGAAGAGAGCCAAGATAGTGAAGGTTTATTATCACAGCCCCAATTACGAGATGTCGATAAGCAGTCATTTATTATTGTACGTGGATTAGGTGGACGTGAAATGCTCGCTGAACAATTAGCGCTTCGAGGTGCCAAGGTAAACTATTGGCAGGTCTATCAGCGCGTGATACCTAAGCTCAACGCAAAACAAACAATTCAACAATGGCAATCCTTCGGTATTGATACCATTGTGGTCACCAGCGGCGAAATATTATCCAACTTAGTTGACCTTGTCCCAAAAGAATTATTTGCATGGTTACGTGCATGTCATATCATAGTGCCTAGTCATCGCGTCGAATTACAAGCAAAAGCAATGGGATTAAGCCATATTACCAATGCAAATGGAGCAAATACTCAAGCTATACTCACGAGTCTTGCGTTATAATTTGTTATTGTATTGTTACCTTGCATCGACACACATTTTTTAATATTGCTTATATTGGTTGTATTTTTGCTTTCAAGGACTGTTCATGGAAAACAATAAAAAAGATCCAAACTCGCCAGCACACAAGGATGAGAAAGTGATTTCTCCTGCGCAAAATCCAATAGAAAAGCCGCTACAGGCAAAAAAAGTCAATGCAACGAGCCAACAATCTGCTGACAACAAAAATAATAATCAGACAAATTCTCCGGTAAATAACAGCCGACGCAAAGCTAAACCTAGCTCTTGGTGGATCCGTATTGGGGTATTATTCAGTTTACTAGTTGCCATTGTTGCTGTGGCGTCTTGTTACTGGCTTTATTTGCAGCTTAGCCAACAAAGTCAAGACCAAACTCAATTAGAACAAAGTATCACTGAACAAGTTACACAAAATAAATCGTTAAAATATGAATTACAACAAACAGTCATGGCTTCCAATAAACGCTTTGGTACGTTAGAGCAACAGCAGCTGAACGATACTAAAGCTTATGCAAAATTAGCTGAACTACAGCAATCAAATAAACAACTGCAAGAACGTGTAGCTGTTATTGCCCAGCGCAGTCCTAACCATTGGATGGCATCAGAAGCCGAATATTTAGTTCGCATGGCTGGCAGAAAACTATGGTTAGAAAATGATCCGCAAACAGCAATTGGTTTATTACAGTCTGCAGATGAACGTATCAGTGCGATGAAAGATCCTGCATTAACTCTTTTACGTAAAGCCTTAGCTGAAGACATCATTAAAGTTAACGCATTAAAAACCACTGACATAACCAATACCATCTTTGACTTAGATAATATTATCAATGATGTAGAAGGGTTACCGTTAAATCGTGTGGATGAGAATTTTACAGAAAATAAAAACACCCAGGCAGTCACCGACTCTATTGATGATTGGCAACAAAATCTCGCCACAACCTGGCATGACTTAACTGATGGTTTTATTACTATCCGCAAACGGACCACTGATTTGGAGCCGCTGTTATCACCGGAACAGCAATGGTATTTAGTTGAAAATATTCGCAACAAATTATTGCAAGCACAATTAGCACTGTACCGATTTGACCAAGTGAATTATCAGCAATCTATTGCTTTAGCAGACAAGTGGTTACAACAATACTTTGACTTAACAGATCCAAAGACGAAAGCAATAATTGCGTCTTTAGATAAACTGGCCAAGGTTAAAGTTGAAAAAGTGACTCTTAATAAATTTCAAGCCTCGCCACTACTCCAGCAGCTGGTTACCTATGGTGAAATAATGCCTACACAGGAGCCAGCACAATGATTAAGACGCTGGTTTATGTTGTTCTCATTTTAATTGGACTGTGTCTCAGCCCACTTATTGTTGGACAAAGCGGTTACGTTTACATCGCAATAGGTGACTACCAGATTGAAACTAGCTTAGTTATAGGTGTTGTGGGGTTAATTGTATTTTATTTTGCGCTGCAATTACTCGAGTGGTTAATTTTATTATTATTAAATATGCTACTAAGCAGTCGCTACCTGCCAGAGCAATGGCGTAGAAAAGCGGCTAAAAAGCATACTTTAACCGGCGCTTTAGCACTGGCTGAAGAAGATTGGCCTGCGGCAGAAAAAGCCATGGCTAAAGGTGCTGAAAAAGGTGAAATTCCAGTATTAAATCTTTTTGCGGCAGCAAGAGCAGCTCACTATCAAGGTGATATTACTGCGCGAGATCATTATTTAACTCAAGCAGAAAATAACCCTATTGCCAAGACAGCGGTTTATACATCGCGTACCCGCTACTTAATGAAGCAGGGGGAGCTCACTCAAGCTCGAGTAGTACTTGATAAACTAAATCCAACAAGTAAAAGTAGTGCACCAGTACTGAAACTAGCACAAGAGTTATATTTGCAGCAAAATGATTGGCAGGCATTAAAATTGTTGTTACCAATCCTGAAAAAACGCCAATTACTTTCTGAAACTGAGTTCAACCAATTAAACACTAAAACCAACAGTATTTTAATGGTAAATGCAGCTAAGACTTCTGAAGCAGAATTGAATAAATGTTGGCATTGGTTAAGTAAGTCGGAGCGTAAACAAGATGAATTAGTTGTCGCTTATGCTCATGGATTGACTCAGTATGGGCATAAAGATAAAGCAATAAAGTTAATTATTAAACAACTTAGCGCTGCACCATCGGCGGCTTTATTTGCTGCAATACCTGATTTAATCGATGCACAAGATCAAGAGGTGCGTAAATTACTCAGCCGACTAGAAACCACTCATGAAAATGATGCTGACTATCAAATGTGTCTGGCAAAGCTTGCCATTCAAAGTCGTGACACTAAACAAGCTAAAACTCATTGGCAAAATGTCTGTCGTATAGCACCAACACATCAATCATGGTTAGCGTTAGCGCAAGCCCAAGAACAGTTAGGTGAAAACTCTTCTGCGGCAAACAGTTATCGTAATGCTGCAAACATAATCTAAACACTAAGGTTATTTTTAATCTCATCTCAAAGCCTACAATCCTGTAGGCTTTTTTAGTTAGTCTGCTTTATTTGTTGTTATCTATGTCGATATTAAGAAATAAACGAGAATATGCCACTACAAGTAATTACGACTTTTTTATGACGAAAAAACATATAGGATTTATTACACTAACAATATAAACCACTGTTTTATATAGCTATTGCAAATAATTTAATTGCAAGCCACCCAACGTCAAAAAATTGACTATAATGATGGTAAGTGATATTATTTGACCTAATGTTTATAGAATTATTTTAATGTTAATACTATTATTACATTAGCAGATGTGATGCAAATTAACTCATTGTTATCTTAAGTATATTAAGCTGTTGGGAGCTTCAAATGGAAACAATTACTACGTCAAAAAATGGAATACTTTCTGCTTCAGAAGGTAAGGTAACAATAACAATCAACAATGAAACCAAGGAATTACAACTTGGCCAGACAATTCCTGCTGGAGCATTAGTTTCAAGCAGCAATGAGTTTGCTTTTGTTATCACATTCGATGACGGTACTGTTTTTAATAGTGCCGACATTCCTAATGATGCCATTACCGAGCAAGTAGCTGATCAACAAGCTATAGATGAAATCGCAGCTTTGCAGGCATTAATTGCATCAGGCGAAGACCCAACAGCAAACTTACCAGAAACCGCAGCTGGCACCCCAACAGCCAACCAAGGTGATTTTGGTTATGTCTCAGTATCAAGAGATGGTGGCGAGACCATTGCAAATGCAGGCTACGACACGACAGGACAAACTGCTGCCCCAACAGCAGTGACTCAAGAAGAAGTGCTTATTGAAAATGATTCCCCATCGATTTTATTAAATGACGTCATTATAGTTAGCGAAGATCAAGTTGCTTCTGGCAATGTTTTAGATAACGACAGCGATGCTGACTCAGATTTGAGTGTAGTGAATTTTGAAGTAGATGGTCAAACCTATCCTGCAGGCACAGAAATCGAGCTTGAAGGTGGCGTACTCGTAATTAATCCTGATGGTTCTTTTACTTTTTCTCCTAATGAAGACTGGAACGGCACTGTTCCTGTTATTACTTACACCACTAATACCGGTGTTACCGCGACGCTAACCATTGAAGTCACCCCAGTTGATGATGCATCGGTATTGGTTAACGACACCAATACTGTGGCTGAAGATACTGCTGCCACCGGCAATGTCCTCGATAACGACAGCGATATTGATTCAGATTTAAGCGTGGTGAGTTTTGAAGTGGGCGGCCAAACCTATGCGGCCGGCACTGAAGTCACTCTTGATGACGGTGTGCTCGTGCTCAATGCCGACGGCTCTTATACCTTCACGCCAAATGAAAACTGGAACGGTAGCGTTCCTGTTATTACTTACACCACTAATACCGGTGTTACCGCGACGCTAACCATTGAAGTCACCCCGGTTGATGATGCATCGGTGTTGGTTAACGACACCAATACTGTGGCTGAAGATACTACTGCCACCGGCAATGTCCTCGATAACGATGGCGATGTAGATTCAGATTTAAGCGTGGTGAGTTTTGAAGTGGGCGGCCAAACCTATGCGGCCGGCACTGAAGTCACTCTTGATGACGGTGTGCTCGTGCTCAATGCCGACGGATCTTATACCTTCACGCCAAATGAAAACTGGAACGGTAGCGTTCCTGTTATTACTTACACCACTAATACCGGTGTTACCGCGACGCTAACCATTGAAGTCACCCCGATTGATGATGCCTCTGTATTGGCTAACGACACCAATACTGTGGCTGAAGATACTGCTGCCACCGGCAATGTCCTCGATAACGATAGCGACGTTGATTCTGACCTAAGCGTGAGTAGCTTTGAAGTGGACGGCCAAACTTATACCCCAGGTACCGAAGTCGCTCTTGAAGGCGGTGCACTGATTATCAATGAAGATGGCTCTTACACCTTCACCCCCAATGAAAACTGGAACGGCCAGGTGCCGGTCATTACCTATACCACTAACACTGGTAATACCGCGACACTAACGATTGAAATCACCCCAGAAAACGACAATTTCACTGATGCCGACGAAGTCATTTCGGTGGCCGAAGACAGCAGCGCCACCACCGGCAGCGTCTTAACTGGCACCAGCTCGGTGGACGGCGACGTCACGGTGCAAAGCTTTAGCATTGATGGCGTGACCGGCCCCTTGACCTTAGGCCAAGCGGTCACCATTGCCGGCGTCGGCAGCTTCACCTTGAGCGCTGACGGCAGCTACAGCTTCACCCCGATAGCCAACTACAACGGCCCTGTGCCGGTGATCACTTATGTGTTAACCGACGGCTCGAGCACCGACACGTCGACCTTGACCATCACCGTCACCCCAGAAAACGACAATTTCACTGATGCCGACGAAGTCATTTCGGTGGCCGAAGACAGCAGCGCCACCATCGGCAGCGTCTTAACTGGCACCAGCTCGGTGGACGGCGACGTCACGGTGCAAAGCTTTAGCATTGATGGCGTGACCGGCCCCTTGACCTTAGGCCAAGCGGTCACCATTAGCGGTGTCGGCAGCTTCACCTTGAGCGCTGACGGCAGCTACAGCTTCACCCCGATAGCCAACTACAACGGCCCTGTGCCGGTGATCACTTATGTGTTAACCGACGGTTCGAGCACTGACACGTCGACCTTGACCATCACCGTCACCCCAGAAAACGACAATTTCACGGACGCCAACGAAGTCATTTCGGTGGCCGAAGACAGCAGCGCCACCACCGGCAGCGTCTTAACCGGCACCAGCTCGGTGGACGGCGACGTCACGGTGCAAAGCTTTAGCATTGATGGCGTGACCGGCCCCTTGACCTTAGGCCAAGCGGTCACCATTAGCGGTGTCGGCAGCTTCACCTTGAGCGCTGACGGCAGCTACAGCTTCACCCCGATAGCCAACTACAACGGCCCTGTGCCGGTGATCACTTATGTGTTAACCGACGGTTCGAGCACTGACACGTCGACCTTGACCATCACCGTCACCCCAGAAAACGACAATTTCACGGACGCCAACGAAGTCATTTCGGTGGCCGAAGACAGCAGCGCCACCACCGGCAGCGTCTTAACCGGCACCAGCTCGGTGGACGGCGACGTCACGGTGCAAAGCTTTAGCATTGATGGCGTGACCGGCCCCTTGACCTTAGGCCAAGCGGTCACCATTAGCGGTGTCGGCAGCTTCACCTTGAGCGCTGACGGCAGCTACAGCTTCACCCCGATAGCCAACTACAACGGCCCTGTGCCGGTGATCACTTATGTGTTAACCGACGGTTCGAGCACCGACACGTCGACCTTGACCATCACCGTCACCCCAGAAAACGACAATTTCACTGATGCCGACGAAGTCATTTCGGTGGCCGAAGACAGCAGCGCCACCATCGGCAGCGTCTTAACTGGCACCAGCTCGGTGGACGGCGACGTCACGGCAAAAAGCTTTAGCATTGATGGCGTGACCGGCCCCTTGACCTTAGGCCAAGCGGTCACCATTGCCGGCGTCGGCAGCTTCACCTTGAGCGCTGACGGCAGCTACAGCTTCACCCCGATAGCCAACTACAACGGCCCTGTGCCGGTGATCACTTATGTGTTAACCGACGGTTCGAGCACCGACACGTCGACCTTGACCATCACCGTCACCCCAGAAAACGACAATTTCACTGATGCCGACGAAGTCATTTCGGTGGCCGAAGACAGCAGCGCCACCATCGGCAGCGTCTTAACTGGCACCAGCTCGGTGGACGGCGACGTCACGGTGCAAAGCTTTAGCATTGATGGCGTGACCGGCCCCTTGACCTTAGGCCAAGCGGTCACCATTGCCGGCGTCGGCAGCTTCACCTTGAGCGCTGACGGCAGCTACAGCTTCACCCCGATAGCCAACTACAACGGCCCTGTGCCGGTGATCTTATGTGTTAACCGACGGCTCGAGCACCGACACGTCGACCTTGACCATCACCGTCACCCCAGAAAACGACAATTTCACTGATGCCGACGAAGTCATTTCGGTGGCCGAAGACAGCAGCGCCACCATCGGCAGCGTCTTAACTGGCACCAGCTCGGTGGACGGCGACGTCACGGTGCAAAGCTTTAGCATTGATGGCGTGACCGGCCCCTTGACCTTAGGCCAAGCGGTCACCATTGCCGGCGTCGGCAGCTTCACCTTGAGCGCTGACGGCAGCTACAGCTTCACCCCGATAGCCAACTACAACGGCCCTGTGCCGGTGATCACTTATGTGTTAACCGACGGCTCGAGCACCGACACGTCGACCTTGACCATCACCGTCACCCCAGAAAACGACAATTTCACTGATGCCGACGAAGTCATTTCGGTGGCCGAAGACAGCAGCGCCACCATCGGCAGCGTCTTAACTGGCACCAGCTCGGTGGACGGCGACGTCACGGTGCAAAGCTTTAGCATTGATGGCGTGACCGGCCCCTTGACCTTAGGCCAAGCGGTCACCATTGCCGGCGTCGGCAGCTTCACCTTGAGCGCTGACGGCAGCTACAGCTTCACCCCGATAGCCAACTACAACGGCCCTGTGCCGGTGATCACTTATGTGTTAACCGACGGCTCGAGCACCGACACGTCGACCTTGACCATCACCGTCACCCCAGAAAACGACAATTTCACTGATGCCGACGAAGTCATTTCGGTGGCCGAAGACAGCAGCGCCACCATCGGCAGCGTCTTAACTGGCACCAGCTCGGTGGACGGCGACGTCACGGTGCAAAGCTTTAGCATTGATGGCGTGACCGGCCCCTTGACCTTAGGCCAAGCGGTCACCATTGCCGGCGTCGGCAGCTTCACCTTGAGCGCTGACGGCAGCTACAGCTTCACCCCGATAGCCAACTACAACGGCCCTGTGCCGGTGATCACTTATGTGTTAACCGACGGCTCGAGCACCGACACGTCGACCTTGACCATCACCGTCACCCCAGAAAACGACAATTTCACTGATGCCGACGAAGTCATTTCGGTGGCCGAAGACAGCAGCGCCACCACCGGCAGCGTCTTAACTGGCACCAGCTCGGTGGACGGCGACGTCACGGTGCAAAGCTTTAGCATTGATGGCGTGACCGGCCCCTTGACCTTAGGCCAAGCGGTCACCATTGCCGGCGTCGGCAGCTTCACCTTGAGCGCTGACGGCAGCTACAGCTTCACCCCGATAGCCAACTACAACGGCCCTGTGCCGGTGATCACTTATGTGTTAACCGACGGCTCGAGCACCGACACGTCGACCTTGACCATCACCGTCACCCCAGAAAACGACAATTTCACTGATGCCGACGAAGTCATTTCGGTGGCCGAAGACAGCAGCGCCACCATCGGCAGCGTCTTAACTGGCACCAGCTCGGTGGACGGCGACGTCACGGTGCAAAGCTTTAGCATTGATGGCGTGACCGGCCCTTGACCTTAGGCCAAGCGGTCACCATTGCCGGCGTCGGCAGCTTCACCTTGAGCGCTGACGGCAGCTACAGCTTCACCCCGATAGCCAACTACAACGGCCCTGTGCCGGTGATCACTTATGTGTTAACCGACGGCTCGAGCACCGACACGTCGACCTTGACCATCACCGTCACCCCAGAAAACGACAATTTCACTGATGCCGACGAAGTCATTTCGGTGGCCGAAGACAGCAGCGCCACCACCGGCAGCGTCTTAACTGGCACCAGCTCGGTGGACGGCGACGTCACGGTGCAAAGCTTTAGCATTGATGGCGTGACCGGCCCCTTGACCTTAGGCCAAGCGGTCACCATTGCCGGCGTCGGCAGCTTCACCTTGAGCGCTGACGGCAGCTACAGCTTCACCCCGATAGCCAACTACAACGGCCCTGTGCCGGTGATCACTTATGTGTTAACCGACGGCTCGAGCACCGACACGTCGACCTTGACCATCACCGTCACCCCAGAAAACGACAATTTCACTGATGCCGACGAAGTCATTTCGGTGGCCGAAGACAGCAGCGCCGCCACCATCGGCGTCTTAACTGGCACCAGCTCGGTGGACGGCGACGTCACGGTGCAAAGCTTTAGCATTGATGGCGTGACCGGCCCCTTGACCTTAGGCCAAGCGGTCACCATTGCCGGCGTCGGCAGCTTCACCTTGAGCGCTGACGGCAGCTACAGCTTCACCCCGATAGCCAACTACAACGGCCCTGTGCCGGTGATCACTTATGTGTTAACCGACGGCTCGAGCACCGACACGTCGACCTTGACCATCACCGTCACCCCAGAAAACGACAATTTCACTGATGCCGACGAAGTCATTTCGGTGGCCGAAGACAGCAGCGCCACCACCGGCAGCGTCTTAACTGGCACCAGCTCGGTGGACGGCGACGTCACGGTGCAAAGCTTTAGCATTGATGGCGTGACCGGCCCCTTGACCTAGGCCAAGCGGTCACCATTGCCGGCGTCGGCAGCTTCACCTTGAGCGCTGACGGCAGCTACAGCTTCACCCCGATAGCCAACTACAACGGCCCTGTGCCGGTGATCACTTATGTGTTAACCGACGGCTCGAGCACCGACACGTCGACCTTGACCATCACCGTCACCCCAGAAAACGACAATTTCACTGATGCCGACGAAGTCATTTCGGTGGCCGAAGACAGCAGCGCCACCATCGGCAGCGTCTTAACTGGCACCAGCTCGGTGGACGGCGACGTCACGGTGCAAAGCTTTAGCATTGATGGCGTGACCGGCCCCTTGACCTTAGGCCAAGCGGTCACCATTGCCGGCGTCGGCAGCTTCACCTTGAGCGCTGACGGCAGCTACAGCTTCACCCCGATAGCCAACTACAACGGTCCTGTGCCGGTGATCACTTATGTGTTAACCGACGGTTCGAGCACCGACACGTCGACCTTGACCATCACCGTCACCCCAGAAAACGACAATTTCACTGATGCCGACGAAGTCATTTCGGTGGCCGAAGACAGCAGCGCCACCACCGGCAGCGTCTTAACTGGCACCAGCTCGGTGGACGGCGACGTCACGGTGCAAAGCTTTAGCATTGATGGCGTGACCGGCCCCTTGACTTAGGCCAAGCGGTCACCATTGCCGGCGTCGGCAGCTTCACCTTGAGCGCTGACGGCAGCTACAGCTTCACCCCGATAGCCAACTACAACGGCCCTGTGCCGGTGATCACTTATGTGTTAACCGACGGTTCGAGCACCGACACGTCGACCTTGACCATCACCGTCACCCCAGAAAACGACAATTTCACTGATGCCGACGAAGTCATTTCGGTGGCCGAAGACAGCAGCGCCACCACCGGCAGCGTCTTAACTGGCACCAGCTCGGTGGACGGCGACGTCACGGTGCAAAGCTTTAGCATTGATGGCGTGACCGGCCCCTTGACCTTAGGCCAAGCGGTCACCATTGCCGGCGTCGGCAGCTTCACCTTGAGCGCTGACGGCAGCTACAGCTTCACCCCGATAGCCAACTACAACGGCCCTGTGCCGGTGATCACTTATGTGTTAACCGACGGCTCGAGCACCGACACGTCGACCTTGACCATCACCGTCACCCCAGAAAACGACAATTTCACTGATGCCGACGAAGTCATTTCGGTGGCCGAAGACAGCAGCGCCACCACCGGCAGCGTCTTAACTGGCACCAGCTCGGTGGACGGCGACGTCACGGTGCAAAGCTTTAGCATTGATGGCGTGACCGGCCCCTTGACCTTAGGCCAAGCGGTCACCATTGCCGGCGTCGGCAGCTTCACCTTGAGCGCTGACGGCAGCTACAGCTTCACCCCGATAGCCAACTACAACGGCCCTGTGCCGGTGATCACTTATGTGTTAACCGACGGCTCGAGCACCGACACGTCGACCTTGACCATCATCGTCACCCCAGAAAACGACAATTTCACTGATGCCGACGAAGTCATTTCGGTGGCCGAAGACAGCAGCGCCACCATCGGCAGCGTCTTAACTGGCACCAGCTCGGTGGACGGCGACGTCACGGTGCAAAGCTTTAGCATTGATGGCGTGACCGGCCCCTTGACCTTAGGCCAAGCGGTCACCATTGCCGGCGTCGGCAGCTTCACCTTGAGCGCTGACGGCAGCTACAGCTTCACCCCGATAGCCAACTACAACGGCCCTGTGCCGGTGATCACTTATGTGTTAACCGACGGCTCGAGCACCGACACGTCGACCTTGACCATCACCGTCACCCCAGAAAACGACAATTTCACTGATGCCGACGAAGTCATTTCGGTGGCCGAAGACAGCAGCGCCACCATCGGCAGCGTCTTAACTGGCACCAGCTCGGTGGACGGCGACGTCACGGTGCAAAGCTTTAGCATTGATGGCGTGACCGGCCCCTTGACCTTAGGCCAAGCGGTCACCATTGCCGGCGTCGGCAGCTTCACCTTGAGCGCTGACGGCAGCTACAGCTTCACCCCGATAGCCAACTACAACGGCCCTGTGCCGGTGATCACTTATGTGTTAACCGACGGCTCGAGCACCGACACGTCGACCTTGACCATCACCGTCACCCCAGAAAACGACAATTTCACTGATGCCGACGAAGTCATTTCGGTGGCCGAAGACAGCAGCGCCACCATCGGCAGCGTCTTAACTGGCACCAGCTCGGTGGACGGCGACGTCACGGTGCAAGCTTTAGCATTGATGGCGTGACCGGCCCCTTGACCTTAGGCCAAGCGGTCACCATTGCCGGCGTCGGCAGCTTCACCTTGAGCGCTGACGGCAGCTACAG